>JALHET010000438.1 GCA_022839525.1 Lentisphaerota bacterium | reverse complement strand
TAACAATGTCGAAATTACCGACGGCATTGTGATCGACAACGGCGAGCTTACGATTTCGCGTGGGGGCGTTGTACGCCTTAACGGCGCGATTGTCGACGGATCTCATGGTCCCGGTACCCTTGCCTGTACAGGCAACGGCGCCGTGCATCTCTCAGGAACGAACACGTTTTCCGGGGGGTTTTCGGCGACAGGCACGGAGCCGGGAACAGGGTCAAATGCCGGTTCGGGCAGCGTCTATATCCACAACGGTTCGGCTCTTGGCGCGGGCATCGCCACTATCGTATCCAAGACAGGATCCCGCCTTTACGTAGACGGCGGTCTTACCGTGACGACTGAAATCCAGTTTGATGCGCACGCATACTTCGACAACAACGGTTACATCGATATGAAGCAGGGATCCTCCGCGTCCGTCACCTTCAACGAGAAAATCACTTCCCCGGGCAAATTGTACTTGAATGGCGCAGCCAACACGGCGTACTACTTCAAGAAGCATGTTTCCTGCGGTCAGTACATGTTTGGAACCGGCAAGCTTCATTTCGAATCGACGTTGTGGTCTTCGACTTTATACTTATTGACTGGCGCGGGTTCGGAGATCCACTACCATGCGGCTGGTAATACGGCTAATCAGTACTACTTTAACACTACGTATTGTTACGAGGATAATGTGCTGCCGGCAATTCTCACTAGGCTCTTTTTCGGGACGGCATCCGCCGTCTGCCACCTTATGGGCCACAATCAGCGTCAGGCCAGTTCAACCCCCTCCTTTACGCTCACTCAGCCTGCGACATGCACGCATGGCTTCGAATCGCCTGTCGACAGCCCGGCAATCTATACGTTCGCGCCGCCTGCCGGCAAGACGTTCTCTTGGCATGGACTTTTTCTCGGTGCGGCTGGTTTCTGCTGGGATCCTGCTGATGGAACAAGCACCTTCATCTTTTCCAATACGGTGCAGAACACGGCGGGCGACCTTCACGTGTCGAACGGCGTCGTACGTGTTGCGTACCGTGCCGGTTTCACACAGCTCGCCAACCTCGTGATAGCGGCTGGTGCGACGTTTGCAGTGGATGAGGACGCGTGGGGTGTTTACGCGGACGCCCTTGTGTCGGACACCGGTGCCACGATCATGATCGGAGGCGTCCAGCAGGTCGTCTGCCGTTCGGCTAGAATTGGCGGCCAGCCGGTCGCTGAAGGCACGTACGATGAAACGAGCGGCTATTTTACGGGCACGGGGAAGCTGGTTGTCAGCAGCGCCACGGCTGCGCCGAACTTTTGGAAGGGTGGCTCAACGGGCGTTTGGAACAAACCGGAGAACTGGTCTCGCGCTACGGTTCCCGCCGCCGGGGAACGGGTTTTGATTGGCGGCACTGGCGCGGCGGTGTCGGTGATCTTGTCGGAGTCGACGCCGCGACTGGCGGATTTCAGACTTGGGGAGGGCACGACGCTTTCATTTAACGGTACCAACGTCTGCCTTGACGCGGGAATCGTTCAGATTGACGGCATGGTCACGGCGGGGGGGCCGTTCACGAACGAGGAGACCCGCACGCGCGTGTGGATTTCCTGCGATGATTTGGTGGTGAACCGTTCGGGCTCGATTGATGTTTCGGCCAAGGGCTGGGCGGCTGGTTCCGGTCCGGGGACGCCG
>JALHET010000065.1 GCA_022839525.1 Lentisphaerota bacterium | reverse complement strand
GCGGGCCCTCCAGCGACGCCAGCGACTATTACTGGACTCCGTACTGGGATCAACGCCTGCTGGGTGTGCTGCGCTATCTGCAAGCGTGGCAGGGATACACCTTCCGCCTCGATCTGCTCGGCGGCTTGCAGCGTGAAGACGGGCGCCCGCTGAGGCGCTCCGATGATCTGGGCTTGAGCGGCAAGAGCGACTGGGGCTGGTTTGGGGCGCGTCGGGTACTTACAACAAGCGACTGGGCAGCTACCTCGATCTTTTCATCGATGGCAGCGTCATGGCTCTGCGCGACTACGTTGACCACCGCTTCCTGATCGGCTTCAACCTAGGGTTCTAGTTCTCCGCTTTTGCGAAAGGTTGTCAACCACTACTTCTGCAGACGAAGATCCGTCACTGGACACTGAACACGGTTCCCGGATCGGGCGGGACACCAAAGCGGATCGCAGGGTCGCCGATCAGGCTGAAACACAGCAGGCGTTCCTGCGGGATTTTGCCCGCCATGCTCCGCATGCCGCGCAGCCACATATTGCCCAGCGTTACCGTCTGTTCCCCGGGACCGGGCGTGAACATCGCAACCGCGATCGCGTCTTCCTCGCTAGCCCGCATATATCCGGTGGGGCCCATGCACCCGGCGAACCCCGTGTCCGCTTCGAAAAGGCAAACCGGCAGGATCAGTTGGGTCGAAGTCAGCCTGTGCCAGCCGTTGACCCGGCACCCGAACACCACGCCGATTGGCGGGATCCGCCAATTGTCGGGCTTAATGTTGGACATGTACAGAAGCCGGTCCGAACCGTCACCCAAGGTCTGTTCGTTGGAGTGGCCGAAGAAGTGAAAAAGTCCGGCACCGGCCCGCAACGCAGGAAAGAGGGAGGTTTCGCGCACCCGCCTTCCGGAGTTGGCGTCGGGAAGGACGTGTTTCATGACCGGTCGTCCGGCGCGTTCCAAGGGCTCTTGCAGCCGGTCGATACCTTGGCTGAAGGGGTAGTACATGCTCCCGACATTCGCCCAATCCGCCGCAAGAGAAACCGGTCGTTTGGTGTGGTGTGGCCGGGTTTCATAGGCGAGGATTTTGCCGACCGCAGTCGTGACCTCCTGCGTCTGGGAAGTCGGCAGCCGGCCGACCGCCACATCGGGCCGGCCGTCCCCGTCCGTGTCGCCCAGCGCGCCGTCGAGCGCCACAACCATCCCCTCGCCGCCTGAAAAACGCTGGCTGCCGATCAAAGTAGGAATCAGGCAAGCGGAGTACTCCGTGACGGACAGCCGGTGGTGTTTGAAGTCCAGCGCCCCGGCACCGGCGAGGAGGAGGTATGTCAGCCCGTTGGGTCGCATCGCGGAACAAAAAGCGCGGATTGCCGCCGGATCGACCAGCCCGTCGCTGAATGCGTTGTAAAGCGCCTCGACGTCCACAACGCGGGAGGGAATCCCCTGAGATGTACGGAATGCCCGTAAAGGTTCCACGGCCTGCCGGAAGCCGTCGCGCCACGCTTCCGGCGGGATCAGGATCACATGCGGCGTCGCCTGCGCGGGCGCGCCCCAATCCGTATCGCGCACGCCGCGCACGGCAGGCTGGAGAAGCCCTTTCGAGTAGGAGGCGAGCCGGTAGATCCGGGTCGCGTCACCGCACGCGAACGAAATGGTCCACAGCCCCGTGGCCGTATCCTGATGGTGTTTGCATCCGGTCACGCGCAGGGGCCGCGCGGCATCGGTGACGTCCAGAACGAGCACGTCATTCGTGGTGAAGCGGGTGACCGCAGCGAGGGAACCGCTCCCGCCCGTACACCGCAGGCGATTGTCGTGCGCGACATAGCGCCGCGCATAGTCGATGGCGTAGGAGAGACAGAGGAAGCGGGTGTAATCCGTGGAAGAAAAGGGGGGCGGAGCAGCCGCATTGCGAAGTGTCAGGGCGAGGGTTCCGTCAGGCACCGATGCGGAAGCGAAAGGGAAGGTGGCCGTCTGATAGGCCTCGTTCGTCCACGCGATGTCGCCGAGCGCGCTGCCGTTGATCGTGAGGCGCGCAAAATGCGTATCGGTTCCGACCTCGTACAGGGAGACGAGGCGTACCGTCATGGCGCCGCTCCACTCTCCGGGCGCGCAATCCGTCAACGGCTCTGCGGGCAAGGTGCGCGAATCGCCGTTCAACACAGGTCCCGGAAACGCGGCAAACGGTATGTGCGCATCCGTTAGCGTACCGCGCGTTACGCGCGCGAGGTAGCTGGTGCCCTGCCGCTCGATGCGGTCCGTGAACCAGGCGTTGGTGACGGCCGGGACGGGCGGCACCTGATAGCTCTCATCCATGGTCAGGCCGGGACTGCGGGATATCCAGTACACGTTCTCGGGCGCGAAATGCGATGCCGCGGGCAGCGCGTGGAAAATCAGGCGCGGACGGCCATCCGCCAGCCAGGCGACCGGATTCCCTTGGCATTGAATGCAAAGGTTGGTGGCGTCCAGATCCGACAAAAGCGTATCAATCGGCCACCCCGAAGCCTCCGACAACTCCTGCAGCGTCACGCTGTACAAGCCCGCCTCCGTCAGGCTCATGCGCACCCGGTCCGCCGGTTCCGGATCATTCCAGACGCGTACGCGCGGCCCTTCGCCGATCCAGCATTGTACAGCTGCGGGCGCGCTGGACCGGATCGCGGGAGATGGGGCAACCGCGGCGGTTGTCGTCCGGTCGGAAACGCGGACCGTCCCCCGCCACACCGCGAGTTCTGTTTCCGCTCCGTTCCGCGGCAGGAAACGAATCGTGTAGGCGCACGCCTCGCCGACACGCGCCAACGCATCCCTTACACGGTAAACCCCGCCTTCCTCATCATCGCAAGTGGCCAAGCGCGCGACCTCACGCTCATCCGGAAGCGCTCCGGTTTCCTGACGCAGGACGCGGAAGATTCCTGAGCCGAGTTCCAGCGTCGTCTCCCACGCCAGACTGACGGTGCCCGCCGCATCTGCCGTTACCTCGAAACGCGCGAGCCGCACCGCAGGGACAAAACACAGTTCCTGTGCGGCGTCCGGGGATACCGCACCCCACACGGACAGGTGTGTCGCGATCAGCCAGGCGGTGGATAAAAGAGGTATAAATAAACGCCACATAGGGAAAACAAAGCCTCTCCACACACATTATCTGGAGTTGATGCGTGTGGTCAAAGTGTACAGGCTCCGTCCGGCCGACACAACCGGAAACTTGCGGGATGACGCATTCGGGGATAGGATTGCGACGAGGGCGGGGGGGTGTTAAGACGGGGCCAAGGGCAGGGGCGACGCCCGGTTATCGCGTGATGAGCAGCAGGAGCCCTTGGGCGATGCCGACGACGAAACCAATGACGCCGCCCAAAACCGTAACCCAGAGGAGTTCGCGGTTGGCCACGCTGCGGGTGATCTGCTCCATCTTTTTGTCGTCGTAGACGATGATGGATTCGGAGATGATGTCCCAGAAACGCGTGCGTTCCGCGAGGTCGGCGATGTTGGCGCACGCGAAGTCCGTGAGCTGGTCGACCAATATCGCGGCGAGCCGAGACTGGGCCCCCTCCGGCAAAAACCGGTTGGGCGACCCGATCGGGCGCGTGCAAAGCTGGTGCAGGGCCTCTTCCGCCTGTTCCGCGATGTGCGGGCGCACGTCGGCCGGGCGCAGGGCGGTGTGCAGGGTTTCGGCAAGCCAGTCGAGGTATCCCGAGACGTCCCCGTCGGAAGCCAGGAGGGTTGAGGCGTCGGCAAGGGTTCCGTTCTGGAGATTGTCGAGCACGGAGGCTGTGACGCTCGCGAACCCGTGGCGGGTCATGTCGCGCACCGCGTCCGACGCGAGCAAGGCCCTCACGTGCCGCTCGATGCCGTCCGGGGTGTTGGTGTCCAACAGCTCGGCCCAGGTGCGTCCGAGCAGTTTGCGTACGGCGGTCTCGACCAGCCCACGCATCCGTTCGGCATCGCCTTCACGGGCGAACTGGATCCGGACTGTGGAGGGGAGGGTCTCGCAGAATTTCGCGAGTTGGGTTTCGACGATGGCGGCTCCGGAGAGTTCGCTGAGGATCGTGCCGATCGCGCCTTGGCCGTTGAGGCGCGTCTGGACTGCGGTCCGGATGGCGGCGCGCAGCGCGTCTTGTGCGGGCGGGGTGGCGAGCAGGCCGGCGAGCTCTTCGCCCAGCAGGCGCGTGCGCGAGCCGGCCAGCGCGGTGAGTTCGGCGGTGTTCCCGGGGCCGAGGAACGAGGCGGGCGTGGGGTAGTCGGTCATCCAGGCGCGCAGCCCGCCTGCGATAACGGCACAGAGGCGCTCGCGGTGCTCCGGGGAAAGCACGGCCTCCGCGAGGCGGTCGGGCAGGCCGGCTAAGAGGCCGCGCGTCGGCGCCGGGAGAAGGTCGGCTGTCCGGCAAGGGGCGAGGCGCTGCCACTGTTCGTCCAAAAACGGCCGCAGGACATCCGCGCGGAAAGAGGGTTCGGACAACTGGTCGGCGACTGCGCCGGAAGCGAGCGTGGCGAGCTGCGTCTGGAGGGTGTCGAGGCGCAGGCCCGCGCAGTCTTTGGCCAGCGTGTCGAGGGAGGGCCAGGGGCGGGCCGCGGCTTCCCTGATGGCGGACAGGACGGTTGAGCGCAGATTTTCGGCCACTTCGGGCGAGGCGAGCCGGCTGGCGATCTTGTCGGGGCTCATCAGTTCGCGGCTGATGACGCGCTGGACCGCTTCGGCGATCTCCTTTTTTTTCTTGGCGAAAAGCGCCCAGAAGACCCACCGGATGGCCAGGTCATTCGTGCCTGCGCCGATGATGAACCCCACGGCGCCTTGGATAAGGAACTCAAAAAACACATGCATAAGGGAATGGGGAAACAAAGGCGGGACGCGGCGCCCCCGCCGTGTCCCGCCTTTTTGCCGGTTTATGCCGTGGCGCTGTTTGATGCGGGGGGCGCCTCTTGTGCGGGCGCCTCTTGCACAGGCGCCGCAGGCGCGGCCGAGGGGGCAGCCTTGAGCGCGTCGGAAAAGCCCATGCTTTCTGCGGCGCGGAGCAAATCCTCGTCCGCAGTCGCGAGCTGGCAGGTGATCCCGTGCGCGGATTGCAGCTCCAGCAGGGTGGCCAGATGGATCGCCTGTGTGGTTCCCACGGCTGTGGGGAAGGCGTCGGCCGCGCGGTGCAGCACGTTGCCCGTGACGGGCACGAGGGTGACGCTTTCGCAGACCCGCTCGATCCACGAGCCGAGACGGGCGCGTTGCGAGTCATCCAGTTTCCCCGACAGGCGGAGCAGGTTAGCTGTCCGGTAGCATTCTGTGCGCATCAGGGTGCTCGCGTAGGCCGCGGCCCAGTTTCCCCAGCCGCCCCACGTTTTCTTTGAGCCGACCAAGTGGCAGATCACGAGGGTAGAGTCGAGATAAACGGTCATCTTTTCCTTCTTTCCTGCATGAGTTGTTTGACCGGATCGGCGTCGAGCCCGAACCCTCCGATCTCCTTGAGGTCCGAAACGGGTCGGGTGGGCGGGATCAGCGGGAGCCGCCCTGCGCCGCCGTCTTCAGCCAAAAGGCGCGCGATGACGCGCTTGTGGCTGGTGATCAGCACGTCCTTGCCTTGCCGTGCAAGGCCGAGGTAGTGGCTGAGCTTTTGCTTGAGCGTGGCCGTGTTTACCGTTGTCATGGACGTATAATAGACATATGGCGTCCATAATTGCAACCGGAAAATTTCCAAATCGACAAATTCCTGTCCGCCGGGTAAAGTGGGGGCGTTGTGAAATCAACGGGTAGGGGGGAGCGATGAGACGGATACTGCTGTTGGGGTGGATACTTGCGGGGAGTATGACTGGTCTGGCTGCGGCTCTTGACGTGAAGGGCGATTTCGCACAGGTCGGGACAAACGGAAAACCGGCCGGATGGGATCAGAACGGGTGGGAGGGGTACAGGCCGTTCGCCAAATTTGAGGTCATCGATGACGCTGGCGCCAAAGCGTTGCATATCTATGACGTCACGGCCGACTACGGTTTTGGGTGGAAGAGCGGCACGTATATCACGTGCAAATCCGGTGACACGCTTTTGATCAGCGCCACCGTCAAAGGCAAAGGCAGCCTTTCCTTTCAGCTTCAGTATTTCGCCGCGGGCAGAAAGTGGACCGGCTGCGACGTCAAAACCGCCACCATGACCCTTTCCGAGGCATGGTCCGCGGGTTCCGTCGAAATCGTTGTCCGTGACCTTGAGAAGGGCGTTACCGATGAGGCCTTCCTGACGTTCAGCGGCAAAAAAGGCGATGAGGTCTATATCAAGGATATCAAGGTCTTTCATGAAAAAGGCGAATATGTCGGCCACCTCACGTTCCCGGTCGTGTGGCGTTGTTTCGCGCCGGTTGACGACGCGTTCGAACCTGCGGCAAAGGATCTGGCGGCCGTTCCCCCGGCCTTCGGCGGCGTCGAGGGCAGCCCCATGGTTCTCAACGGCAGCCAGCTGGACTTCCGCCCGTTTTTCGCCGGGCAGAAGGCCGGCAACTGCGGCTGGGCCTTCGCCGAGTTTGAGTCGCCGCTCGAGTGCGAGTATACGCTCGGGGCAGGCGCCGACTGGTGGATGCGTTATCATCTCAATGGCGAGGTCATCATCGACACGCTCAAAACCGGCAACGGCAAAGCGCCGCCGCGCGTTTCCGACCACACGAAGACCGTCAGGGTCAAAAAAGGCAAGAACGTGATCGCGGTCAAATTCCTGACGGGCGGCGGCTCGTCCGTCCTTGCGGTCGGCGGCGCCAACGAGCTTCGCAAGGTCAAGACCCAGATAAATGTCGTCAAAACGTTTAAATCCGATGATTACGACACCCCCGGCGCCCGCCCGGGCAACCCCGCGCTCATTCAGGATTATCCCTGTCCGGGGTTGCTGACGCTGACGGGCCAGGGCGTGTACACCGCCACGCCCGAGGTTTGCGTCAGCTTTCCCGGAGAAACATACACGTTGCCCCCAAAAAGCGGCGGCGGCTATTTTATAACCGGCGTCCGCCTGCAGTCGTTCGGGACAGGGGAGCGCCTTGCCTCGACGCTGGCGTTTGACATCGGCGGAGTGTTTTCGGTCAAACTCACGCACCGGAAAGATTCCCGCAGCGTCACCATTGCCGCTTTCTCCGGAACCGGGGAGCTCAACCGGACCGAACTGGCGGTTTCCGCCCTCCCCGCCGACCTTAAGCTCGCGGTTAATCACCACGGCTTCATCTTCATGATCGACAGCCTGGTGGACAGCACCCGCAGGATCCTTAAAGGACAGGCTCCGGTTCTGGCCGCGCTGGAAGGCAAGGCGTTCGTGTCCGCGCTCGTTTTCCGCGCCGACGGCGCCACCGCCGAAATGGTTGTCGACAACTATTTCACCGGGAATGCCACGCTGGAGACCGTAAGCGGCCAGATCCCGTTCAAGATCGATCTGTGTGAGACGTTTGATCCGGTCAAGGCCGGCTGGAAACTGGTTTTCAGCGACGAGTTCGACGGCAGGGAAGTCGACTGGGAAAACACATGGTATCAGCCCGTCTGGGACAAAAGGGGGCGGAAGGATTTCGCCACGCTCACAAACGGCCTTCTGGAGATCACGTGCGACTGGGATGAAAAAGAAAAGGATCGGTTGCGGACGATCGGCCTCTGGAGCCGCCAGACCTTCCTGTACGGTTACTTTGAGTCGCGCCTGAAATTCACGAAAGAGCCCGGCTGGTGGGCGGCGTTCTGGGCCATCGAAGAGGGTCGGAATCCGATGACCGGCGGCGGTTTCGAGATCGACATCTTCGAGGACTACTACACCCGTAACGGGGGCGGCGTTTTGGATCACAACCTGCACGTCAGCGGCGGCCAAGGGGCCAAAAGCTGGAATTACAGCACCAAGCTGCCCGGCTCGCTGGATGACTGGTATGTCATCGCCGCGAAGTGGACCCCCTTCGAGGTCTCTTATTATCTCAACGGGAATCTCATGAAAAGCTCCGCCCGGCACAGCCCGTATCAATCCGTCACCTTCGATGCGTTCAGCCACGCGTTCTGCGTCGCGCCGGTCCGCATCATTGTCAGCGGCCAGATCCACGCCAAAGGAGAACGGGGCAAAAACTTCCCGGAGACCTATTATGTCGACTATGTCCGCGTCTATCAGGATCCGGATGCCGTTGCTCCTGAGGTCACCTGGGCGGAGAAACCCGCCAAGAATTTCGTCAGGAGGGGTGAGCCGCTCGTCATGGAGGCGAAGGCCTCCGGCCGGAGCAAGGCCAAGACCGCGTATCTTTTCGACAATGGGTTTCTGATCGATTATAAAACCCGGGAGCCGTTCCGCTTTGAGTTCGCGATCGACAAGAAGCATTATGAGGGCACGGCGTGGGAAGCCGGCGGACGCCAGGGAAACACGTTCGTCCTGGACGGCTATCCGCATTCCTTCAGCATCGCGGTCCAGGATGAAAAAGGGGCGGTCGGTTATACGCCGGTCAACACGGTCATCGCGACCGACAGGGAGAGCACTCCTTACCAGGGGAAGGCCGCCGAGGTGCCCGGCAAGATCCTGCCCGGCAATTTCGATGAGGGCGGTGTTGACGTGGCCTACTGGCGCTTCCCGCCGGCCAAGGGCGGGCAAGCCCCCACCTTCCGGCCCGGCGAGCGCATCAACGGGCACAGCGTCTATATGCGCAACGGCGAGTGGGTCACTTACACGGTCAACGCCAAGCGGGCGGGCGCATACACGGTGACTCTGGACTATCTTCTGGGAAAAACGCACGATCCCGTTCCGCAGAGGATGCCGCTTATGATCGACGGGATTCAGGTCGCGGATTTCGCGCTCACTCCCGAAGGGGAGCAAAACGCCCGGCGCAAAATCTCCGCCGCCGGCATCAGGCTCGAGCCCGGACGGCACACGGTCACGGTCATGTCGCTCGGCATCTGGACCCCGGTCTTTCTCGGGTTGGAGTTCACGCTTGAAGAATAAACCCAAATCCGGCAATTAACCACAAAGGCCACATCGAACACACAGGGGAAAGAGGTGGAAAAAACAGGATAAAGCGCACGGGGTGCGATTTGGGTTTTGAACGCGAAAAACAGATTCAGCGAGGTCGTGGAAAAGACGCTTACGGAAGGGCCGCAGACGGTTTCACGCCGGGGGGTGCCTGTGGTCGTCCTGCTGCCCATTCAAGAGTATGAACGTCGGCAGTCCGGGGCGGGGTCACTGGTTTCGTTTTTTCAGAACTCGCCGCTGCGGGGAAGCGGGCTTGATCTGGCACGGGCTGCCGACACGGGACGGGAGGTGGCTCTGTGAACTTCCTGATCGACACCTGTGTCGTTTCGGAATTTGTGCGCTTGAAACCGTCCCCCCGCGTTCTGGCGTGGTTCGGCAAGGTTCCGGAAGCGCGGGTCTACCTGTCTGTCATCACGTTGGGGGAAATCAGAAAAGGCATTCTCCGGTTGTCCGGCGCAGCTAAAGCCCGGCGGCTTCAGGCATGGCTGGACAATGATCTCCGGTCGCGTTTCCAGGGGCGGCTACTCGGTGTCGATGCGGAGGTCGCGATGGAGTGGGGTGCCGTTTGCGCGGAGGCGGAGCGGGCGGGTGCCCCCCGCCCCGTTATCGGTGCGATGCTGGCGGCGACGGCGCGTGTCCACGGACTTACGCTGGTGACGCGCAACACGGACGATTTCGCGCATGTCCGCGTTGATGTGTTCAATCCGTGGACGGACGGGTGATACCGCCCGGGAAAGGCGCGCTTAGCGGCCGAATTTCCGCTCCAGCTCGCGGTAAGAGGTGAAGATCATGGTGGGGCGTCCGCGCGGGCAGGTGTAGGGCATGCGCGTGGCGGCCAAAGCGGTGACCAACTGTTCGGCCTCCTCGTTGGAAAGTGTTCGCGTGTTCCCCGAGGCCGTTCGGCAGGCCGCTTTGGCCACGAGTTCTTCGCGCCATTTTTCGGAGCCTCGGCGCGTGCCGGCATTTTCCAGATCGTGCGCGATATTTCCCAGCAGTTCGCGGCAGGGGACGTCGCCCAGAATCTCCGGCAGCGCCTCCACCAGAAAATGGTCGCGGCCGAAATCCACGATGCCGAACCCCAGCTCCTGAACGACCTGCAGGTGCTTGCGCAGGCGCGCGGCGTCGGCGGGCGCGAGCTGCACGGTCTCCGGCAAAAGCAAGTGTTGCGACACGGTCTGCCCGTCTGCGCGGCGGCCCGACATCAGGCGCTCGTACAGCACCCGTTCGCGGGCGGCGCACGGGTCGACCGTCACATAACCGCCGTCGGTCTCCAGCAGCAGGTAACGGTTGGCGACCTGACCCAGCACGCGGCACCAGCGCCAGGGCGACCCGTCCTCCGGTGCCGCAAACAGCGGCAGGCCGGTTCCGGTGGGGACGGCGGGGAGCGGCGGCGGGGAAAAGGATGCAGGGGGCTGGGTGTCAGCCGGATAAGGGAAGGCAGCGGGCGGTTTCGCCGCCGCCCCGGGAACCAGCGTGCGAAGCCCACCAGAAGGAAGCGCGGCGTCGGCGTCCGGAGGCCGCGCGCCACCGGCATTCCGTTTCACGCCGAGAGCCTCGCCGATTGCGAGAATGAGCGCTTCGCGCACATCGGCGGGTCTGCGGAACCGCACCTCGCGCTTCGTGGGGTGGACATTCACGTCCACCTGGTCCGGCGGCAGTTCGACGAAAAGCAGGATGATCGGTTTGCGGTCGCCTTCCAGCGGCGGATAGGCTTCGCGCAAGGCGTACGCGATGACGGGCGCGGTGGCGGGGCGGCGGTTGATGAAGACGTATTGCTCGCTGCGGTCGTTGCGGGTGATGTTTGGGAGCCCCGCAAAACCGGAGACCCGCACGCCGTTGACGGTCTTGCCGACAGGGCGCAGGCCGGCGCAGAACTCCGCGCCGAACAGGTCGCGGACGCGTTCTTCGAGCGTGGCGCCCTGGGGCAGGCGGACGAGTTCGCGCCCGTCGGCGGTGAGGCTCAGGCCGAGCTCGGGATGGGCGAGGGCATGGAGCGTGAAGACCGAACGGATGTGCGCCTGTTCGGTTTGATAGGCCCGCAGGAATTTCCGGCGGGCAGGCACATTGAAGAAAAGGTCCCTCACTTCGATGGCGGTGCCGACCGGAACGCCGACGTCGCGCACGTCCTGTAGACTGCCCCCCACCACAGCCAACTCGGTGCCGGCTTCGGAATCGTGCCTGCGGGTTTTGAGAAGGAAGCGGGAAACGGAAGCGATGGAGGGAATCGCCTCGCCGCGGAACCCGAGCGTGTCGATCTGCTCGATATCGTCGACATCGCGGATCTTGCTGGTGGCTTGCCGCTCGATGCTGAGCAGGGCATCGTCGCGCCCCATGCCGCACCCGTTGTCGCGGACTTCGACCAGTTTGCGCCCGCCCGCCGTCACGGTGACGTCGATGCGCGATGCGCCCGCGTCGATGGCGTTTTCGAGCAACTCCTTAACCACGGAGGCAGGCCGCTCCACTACCTCACCCGCCGCGATCTTGTTGGCGACGTGGATGGGGAGCAAGCGCACATGTCCGTCTTTCACCATGTTCAAAAGAATGACGGGTTAGCCGCAGAGCGTCAAGCAGGTTTATTGGAGGGTGCGGGAGGCTCCGGTCAGATCCGCTTTTCGTTGCGGAGGGCGGCGAGGATGCGGCCTGAAAGCGCGGACTGGTTGAGTGTGTAAAGATGAATGCCCGGCGCACCGCGCGCCAGCAGGTCGCGGCATTGTTCGAGCGCAAAACAGAAACCGGCCTCTTCGACATCCTCGGCGGCGGCCGCCTGCCGCAG
>JALHET010000437.1 GCA_022839525.1 Lentisphaerota bacterium | reverse complement strand
TGAGCGTGACCGGCCCCGGCTCGATCAGCGTGAAGGCCCTGCTGAGCGGCAATGTGTCCATGACCATTCTCCGTCTGGTGCGACAGGCCATAACATTCTCGCGCGGATGGATGTTCCCATCAACGGTACCTGCCGCCGATTCCGGAACACAAGCCTGCCCCGGCCGGTTTTCCCGGCGAAGGAGGCGAGCATGCGCAACCCGAAGACGGCCGTCGGCATCGCCGTCGGAATCGCGATCGGCACCGGCATCGGCGCGATTTTCGGCATTTTCAGCCTGTACCAGGCAAACATGAACCCGGTCGGCATCGACGCGCTCTTCCGCAACCCGCTCGTCTCGGTGCTGCCCCGTGTGCTTTTCCCGCTTGCCGCCTGGGGGCTCTATGCGCTCCTTTCCAAATGGAAGAAAATCCCCGCCGTCATCGTGTCGTCGGTGCTTGCGACGCTCGTCCACACCATTCTGGTGCTCGGCATGCTTGTGCTCACCAGCGGCTCCGGCACCCTGACCGGGGGCGCTGAAGGAATTACCGTGTGGGCGGTCATCGGTACGATTCTCGTTGCCAACGGAATCCCGGAAGCGGCTGCAGCCGGCATCATCTCGACCCTCGTCGTCGCCGCCTGGCTCGGCATTTCGTCAGGCTCCAAAAAATCGAAGCTGAGCAGCGAAGAATGAAATCCTCCCTGAAAAAACTCAAGAAAAAAGACTGGAAACCGGTTGTCCGGCGGGCGCTGAAAGAAGACCTCGGCAAGAACGGGGACGTTACCGGTTCGGCAATTTTCAGCTCCAAAGAGAAAGCGGTGTTCACGCTCTTCGCCAAGGACGACGGAGTCCTCTGCGGCATCGACGCGTTCGCGGGAACCTTCGCCGAACTTTCGAAAAAGTGTTCGGTCGACGCGTATTTCTCGGACGGTGCGGTGCTCGCGAAAGGCACAGTCGTCGCACGCGTGCGCGGACCGGTCGCGGCAATTCTCGCCGGAGAGCGCACGGCGCTCAACCTCGTGTCGCACCTTTCAGGCATCGCGACCAAAACGGCGGAATTCGCCTCTGCTTCGGGCGGCAAGCCCGTGGTCCTCGACACGCGAAAGACGCAACCCGGCCTCCGCGTGCTCCAAAAATACGCGGTCGCAACCGGCGGCGGCAGCAACCACCGCATGGGACTTTTCGACATGGTGCTGATCAAGGACAACCACATCGATGCCGCCGGCGGTATCGCCAACGCGGTGAACAAGGTGCGCGCGCGCTGGGGAAACCGGTTCAAGATCGAAGTCGAAACCAGAAACCTCGACGAAGTCCGGGAAGCCCTTTCCATGAAGGTCGACCGCATCATGCTCGACAACATGACGAACGAGCAGATGGCGGAAGCCGTCTCGATCATTGCAGGGCGCGCCGAAACCGAAGCGTCGGGCAACATGACGATCGAACGGCTGCGCAGCCTCGCGGGAAGCGGTATCGATTTCGTGTCGTTCGGCGAGCTCACCCATACCGTGCGCGCTTTCGACTTTTCGCTCAAAGAGGAGTCGGTCGGGTGACGGCGAAACCAGAAACGACCGGCGAGTCTGCTGCCGGCGCGCACGAAAGCGCAGAACGCAACGCGCAGGTAGACGCGAACATCGATGCGCGAATAGCCGAACTCAAGCAGAGGCTCGGAAGGAAGCT
>JALHET010000436.1 GCA_022839525.1 Lentisphaerota bacterium | reverse complement strand
AGGGCGCTGATGATGCCGTCACCCGTGGTGGCGTAGGTGTGGAAAATCAGGTGGCCGGACTTTTCGCCGCCGAGCGAGTAACCGCTTTTGCGCATGGCGTCAATCACATACCGGTCGCCCACGTCGGCGACCTCCACCCTGATCCCGTTTTTCCGCATGGCGTCATGGAACCCGAGGTTGCTCATGCCGGTCACCACCACCGTGTCTTGGGCGAGGAGCCCGCGGGCCTTGAAGGCAATGGCGCACGCGGCGAGGATGCGGTCGCCGTCGACAATCGCGCCGTTGGCGTCGGCGAAAATGACGCGGTCCGCGTCGCCGTCGAGCGCAATGCCGATGTCCGCACCGTGTTCTTTAACCAGTGCGGCGATCCCTTCGGGATACAATGCGCCGCATTTTTCGTTGATATTGAGCCCGTCTGGGGAGACGCCGGTTTTAATGACGGTCGCCCCCAGTTCGCGGAAAATCCATGGTCCGATATCGTACGCCGCTCCGTTGGCGCAATCCAAGACCACCTTGAACCCGCTGAGCTTCTCGTTTGCGATTGTGCTTTTTGCGAACTCGATGTAACGTCCGCGGGCGTCATCCAACCGGTAAGCCTTGCCGAGCTGGTCGCTGCGGATGGCGTCCGTGTTGAGGTCGTTTTCCAAGATCAGCGCGGACAACTCATCTTCCTCGGCGTCCTCCAGTTTGTAGCCGCACGGGTTGAAGATCTTGATGCCGTTGTCGTCGTACGGGTTGTGCGAAGCGGTCAGCATGATGCCGACATCCGCGGCCAGGGAGCGCGTCAGGTGGGCGACGGCCGGGGTCGGCACGGGGCCGACCAGAAACACGTCGCACCCGGCGGAGACCAGCCCGCTGGTGATCGCGGTCTCCAGCATATAGCCGGAGAGGCGCGTGTCTTTGCCGATGACCGCGCGCGCGCTGCCGTAGCCGCGCGCGTTGAGGCGCTTGCCCAACGCCTTGCCGAGTTTCAGCGCGAGTTCCGAATGGACAGGAAACTTGTTCGCCTGACCGCGGATGCCGTCTGTCCCGAATAGTCGTTCCATCGTAACCTCTTTGTTAGCGTGCTCCTTTTGTCGTTTGCCTGCAAGGGCTGGGCAACGAAAGGAGGCGTGCGGCGTTGTCCCAGAGGATCCGTCGTTGTTCGGTTTCGGTGAAGGGCTGCAGGAAAAAGGCTTCGAGCACGTTGGCGGGTGTCTGCCACGGAGCGTCGCTGCCAAAAAGGATCTTGTCCGCTCCATGCTTTCTCACGATGCGCACGATCTGTTCTGCGGGCATCCAGAAAAACGTGTGCGAGAGATCGAGGTAGAGGTTCTTGCCGACCAACACCTCTTCCGACTCGTCCCACATCCGGAAGCCTCCGAGGTGCGCGGCCACCACCGTGAGTCCCGGATACCGCGCGAGCACCGAGGCCACCGAGGAAGGCGTAGAGTGGTACGGGGGGGAGAAAACACGCTCGCCGCCCGCGTGCAGGAAGACGAACAGCCCCAGTTCCAGACAGGTTTCCCAGACCGGTGTGACACACGGGTCTTCCAGCGTGAACTCCTGATACTCCGGGTGCAGCTTGATTCCCTTGAAGCCAGCCCTCTTCGCCGCCGCCAGCGTGCCGGGAATGTCGGCCGTATGGGGATGAACTGTAGCCAGGCTGAAGACCGGGC
>JALHET010000435.1 GCA_022839525.1 Lentisphaerota bacterium | reverse complement strand
GCCCGCGAGAGCCGCGGCGTCCGGTATGTCCTGTCGTCCGTTCCGTCCGGCGCCACCAGCGTCTGGTGGTGGGCGTGGCAGCCGATCCCGTACAAGTTCGGGGATGTTGTGACCGTCAGCGGCGGGGGCGTCACGGGGACAGTCCAGGTGTTGCAGCAGACGGCGAGGTAACACATGAAAAGCTACCGTGCCATATTGTTTTTTCTATTTGCCGCGTGTCCCGCGTTTTCGGGCGTCGTGGTGGACGGCGTTCCGTCGGAGCCGCTTAGCGCTCAGGCTTTCCTGAGCGTCAGCAATTTCGTTGGCGCGAATTATTATGCCAAGCAGCCGGGGACGATTATCCAGCCGGGGTACCTCAGCCTGTATTACAACATGAACGAGATGGTTTCTTTTGACTATGCCGGGATCCGACTGGAACGCGGGTATCAGATCCCGTACAACTTGGACTTCACTTGGCCTTTGGAGTCGGGGCGGCTTGTGACGGAACAGAGTCACCCGTACCCCGTCTTCAGGTTTGACCTCGGGGAGCACTGGACGGACTTCGAGATTAAGGCCACCACGAACGGGTATGAAGTGTCTGGGGCAAGCGGGTCGAACCTCGTGTATTACTACCGGTCTTGGACGGCGGACCAGCACTGGAGCAACCCGGACACGAACGCCTGGGCGTACTACACGGACGATTACGCGGAGGATCCGCGTGTCTGGATACGCAAGGATTTGACGAACAGCATCGCGGGCCAATTGGCCAGCCCCAGTTCGGTGGTCTGCACGGTTTATTTTTTCCCGTCCCGAAACTGCGAGTGCGGTTGGATGCGGCGCGACAACACGAATCTCGTGTGGTCGTGGATGCGTGTGTCGGACGGTGAATACGAGAAACGGTTGGACGGCACCAAAACAAGGTGGCGTGCAATCAGGCCCGAATCATGGGAAGCGGGCCGGACAACGCCGTAAGACGGCGAAAGGGGTCAAGATGAAGAAGGTTGTTGTGCTGGGTTTGGCGGCGGCGTTGTGTGTCGCGTGCCGCGTTTTCGGCGCGGAAAAATCGGGCGCGGAAGAGTTCAGGGCGGTTTCGGCCGGTGGACTTGACAACGCGGCGAAGATCGCGGCGTACAAGGACATCGCGAAACGTTGCCCTGAGATGGCCGCGAGTGCCGCGAACGTTTCGGCGTGGCTTTATTACGCGGATGGCAAGGTCAGTGAAGCCCTGGCCGCGGTGGAAGCTGGCATCCGGGATTACCCCGGCAGCACGAACGATGTGGTGTCCATGACCTGCTGCAAAGCGGCTTGCCTGATGCGGGAAGATAAAAACGCGGAAGCTCTGGAAGCCCTCGCGGGCTGCCTCCGCGACTATCCCGGGGTTGGGGGGAGGTTGAAGGCGAGTGTCAAGCGTACCCTGGCGTCCCTGTACTTTTACAAGCTGAACGACCCGGCCGCGGCGATCTCTCTTGTGCGTGAGGCGGTTGACCTTCTCCCTCCGGAACAGAAAAGTTTGGAGGCGAGCCTGTCTCTCGCGTACATGCTTAAACAAACGGGCGCGGGGTCTGAATGCTCTGCCGTATGCCAAGCGGCGGTGCTGAAAAACGCGGCTGTCGTCGGCGGCACGGAGGAAATGGACAAAGCGTTTTCGCAGGTCGACGCCGTTGCCCTTGGCGTGGAGAA
>JALHET010000434.1 GCA_022839525.1 Lentisphaerota bacterium | reverse complement strand
CTCACCGATCAACGGTAGTCGGCGCGGGAACTATCGAGCACAGCTGGCAATCATAAGCGCGTACCGACAATTCCAGGTGGAAAGGGACGTCGCACATGAACGTGCATAGGGTAATCAGACTTGCAAACCGCTCCGTTCCCGGTCGCAGCGCGACCCCGGCGGTAGCGCAACCTCGAGCAGCGATGCTGCTGGGCATCAGGCCAATGGCCGAGGCGTCGAGCAGTGCCAACGCGGCACCGGCCACGTACGAGCTTCGCGGCGGCCTGTTCAGTCCGACGTTTTTTAGTGTCGGCGTTTCCGGCACGGGCACTGTGGTTCAGACCGGCGGGGTGCTCGAAATCCTCGGGGGGCAGCCGACGACCCTGGGTGTCAATAGCGGATCAGTAGGCAATTACCGCCTTGAAAACGGCACGCTGAAAAGCTATGCGCTCTACGTGGGTGATCACGGGCAAGGCGTCTTCACCCAGACGGGGGGAACAAACAGTACCGGGTCATTCTTCTTGGTGCCGCGCCGCACCAACGGCGTCTGTAACCTGTGGGGCGGTGTCGCGTACGTCGGCACCAATGGATACTCGTCCGGACAGTACATCGCCATCGGGTTCGACGAAGGTAGCGTGGGCACCTTCAATTTCGGCACGACCAATTCAAGCGGCGTGATCCGTCAGGAGCCCGGCAGCAGCGGCGCGTTTCTGATCGTGCGGCGCAAGGAGAGTGCCTCGGCCACGTTGCGCGGCTGGGGCGTGTGTGAATTGACCAGCTATCTGAAAAATGACGGCGTCGTGATTGCCGACGGGTACGGGACCGACCGTGACCTTGACTTCAGCGCCATGTCGTCGGTGGCCGCGAATTCTTTCCCGAACACTTCCACCAACGGCTGGTATGCCCGCGACCACGGCCGGCTGCGGTTGCCTCCCATCACGGCCGGCAACCCGGTCTACTGGGGCGATGCGACCGCACAGGACTTGGTCAACAGCGTGAAACTTGAGCTGACCGGGACAGGCTCGGTCACGGGCGCGCTGCTGGCGGTCGACCACACGCTGGTCAATCCCGGGCTGTACAAGCCGGTCGGCGTCTGGGAGTTTGCGGGAGCCTCCGGCGTCACGGGCGGCAAGCTGACGTTTCTCTATGACGCGGCACAACTGGCCTCCATGGACATCGACGAGAGCCGGCTGCGCGTGTGGCGACACAACGGCGCATCGTGGGTGAATGTCACCGACACGGGTGGGCTGGACACGGGGGCGAACACAATCCGCACGGCGACAATCAATCCGTTCGGCCAGTTCGCGGTGGCACCCACCGAGCAGGGGACGATGATCCAGATTCAATAAGGCATGGTGTGGGGGACGAGTTGGTGCCTTGAGTCGCCTGGCCAGCCCCGGAGACATGTGAACACGGGAGCGGGCTGTACACGGACAGGGAACGGGGCGGTAGGGGTATTCCATGAAACACTATGTTTTCCTTGTAGCGATGACGGGCGGCGTTTTTGCGTTTGGTTCGGATGTGTCGCCAAAGCCTCTGAAGGTGCTTGCGATCGGCAACAGTTATTCGGTTTCGGTGACGCGTCAGCTCCCGCAGGTGGCAGCCGATTTGGGGCTTCCGCTTGACCTTCTGAGCGCGAGTGTGGGCGGATGCTCGCTGGAGCGGCAAATCACGCTCATGGA
>JALHET010000064.1 GCA_022839525.1 Lentisphaerota bacterium | reverse complement strand
ACGGGATTGCAACTGTGTTGGCCAGATCGCTCGCGCTGGCACCCGGATAGCGGGCCCGAACCGATACTTGAGGCGGCGTCACCTGCGGGTATTGCGTGACTGGCAGCGTCTTGACGGCCAAAGCCCCGGCGAGGGTTAACACAATCGAGATGACCAGTGCGAATCTGGGGCGTTCAATAAAGACATCGGAGATCATTTGCCGTCAGCCTCCTTGGCGGATGCAATCGTCACCGGTTTACCGGGAGCCACCTTCTGGACGCCCCGCACCACCACGCGCTCTCCCACCTTAACACCGGAACGTAATGCCACCCGTCCATCCGCCATCGCGCCGGTGGTCACCGGACGACGCTGCACGATCCCGGCCTCATCAACCACATAGACAAAACGTCCCTCGCTGTCCGTCAGCAACGCCTCCTGCGGTACGACAGGCACTTTCGCTGGCTTCGCGAAGTCCACCAGCACGGTGACATAGCCATCCGGCACAAGCAGGCCGTTCGGGTTGGAGAATCGCGCCCGTACCGACATCGTCGCGGTATCGGCCGACATCGTGTTGTCTTCAAAATCACGTATGCCGATCAAATCTGACACGGTTCCGGTGGGCAGCCGGTAACGGATACGCAATGCATCCTCCATGCGTTCCGCTCCAATTTTTTCGAGCGTCTTGAGATAGTCCTTATCCGTGACCGAAAACGCGATGCGGATGGGATCCGTCTGAACGATCCGCACCAGCGCCCCCAATGACGGCATCACATAGTCGCCTACATTCGCGACGGTTCGCCCGATGCGTCCGTCAATCGGCGCAAAGATGCGTGTATGCTTCAAGTCGAACTCCGCGAGCGCCAGATTGGCAACCGCCTGCTTGACCGCCGCGCGCCCTTGCGCGACATCGCTACGCGCGGTGTCCAGATCTGCCTGCGTAATGGCACGCGAGTCCGAACGCTCCAACCGGTTTAGGTATCGTTCGGCGCGATCAAGCAGCGCCTCCGCCTGACCGATCTCCGCCTTGCGCACCGCGACCCGCGCCTCATACTGCTCGGGGTCGATGGTAAAGAGCAGGTCGCCCGACTTAACATCCGAGCCCTCTTTGAAATGGACGTTCTTGATATAACCGTCGACTTGCGCGCGCAGCTCGACATCCTGAATCGGTTCGACCCGGCCGATATAGGTGCTGGGCAGATTCACCTCCACCTCCCCAACAGCCTGAACCTCGACCGGCGGCGGCCCGCCCGCTCCGCCCATCATCGCCGCCAGCGGCACCGGTTTCTCAGCCGGCTTTTGCGGCGCCAAGGTGCGCGCCATCCACCCCAGCCACAACAGGCAGACCGACACCAGCGCCCTCCCGATCCACTTAACAACAGGATGTTCCCTTTTCCCCGCTTTCGCTTTCTCCAGCTCCTCGCTCATACCTTCCCTTTCCATGTTCAGAATACTCAACCCTCACGTCGTGACGGTGTCCAAAACCCCCTGAAAACCCAACCGGATGGCGGTCTCCGTATCGGCATCGAGACAGTGGACGATCGCATGCTCGACCAGACCCAGCCAAAGCACCATCAGGATCATCGAAACCAACACGCCGTTCCGCTTCATTTCCTCAAGCGCATGCGTGATGATCGCATGCGGAGCCGACGAGATTTTGCGGATACGGCTGCGGATCGGGGCGAACTTGGAAGACGGCCAATCCAGCCTCCGCATCATGAGAAAATACCGGCGGTTAAACGGTGACGCCGTGATCAAACGGGCGCGTTGCACAAAATGAGCGGGCAGCGCCTCGATGGTGTCAAGCGTCGCGGGGAGTGCCAACGCGCGCGCAACCCGCACCGTATGCCGGTCGGTCATATGGTTCACCAGTGCCGTCAGCAGATCAGGCTTGTTCTTGAAGTGCCAGTAGACCGCACCTTTGGAGAGCCCGATGCGGGCAGCCACATCCTCAAATGTGGTCCGCTCATAGCCTTTCTCCACAAACAGGTCGAGAGCCGCTTTCAGTACCCGCATCCTTGTCCGCTCCGCTTCCGCCTTGGTTTTTCGTCCCATTCCCGCACCTCTCGACTGACAAATGGGAATTTATTTAACATACCTTCGGGTAGGTATGCAACTGGATAAATGAGGATAATTTGAGTGGCTTGAGTTTTAGCCGGGTACGTGAGAAATACCCCTTGACTCTTTTCACATCCTCCCCACATAATGGATAGCACGATAACGCAGTTGGGTTAAGCGTTTTCATAGTATGGGGGGAGGGGATCAGACGATGACTCACACAGATTTTTCCCGGCGGAACTTTGTTGCGACAACCTCTGCCGCAGCCCTCTTGTCCACCACAGCCCCTTTTCTCTGCGCCAATGCCGCGTCTGGCGCCAGCGGGAGCCAAGCGAAGAAACGCCGGTGGCTCGACACGCACATCCATGTGAGCGATGTCGGCAGAGACGGTAAGAAACGCACGAATATGCTGGACGATTTGTTGGATGTGCTCGACCGTTGCGACGCCGACCTGCGGTTCGCGATCTGCCCTGATGCGGGGTACGTCTCGGACATGCGGACCGATCCGGCGGCCATGTTAACCGCCAACCGGATGGTGTATGAGCTGTGCCGCCGCGCGCCGGGGCGTCTCCATGGCTGTTGCATGGTCAATCCGAATTTCACCGACGAAGCGCTGCGTGTCATGAAAATCTGTTTTGAAGAGTGGGGGTTTGTCCAACTGGGCGAGATGCTGACGTATATCCACAATTACAAAATGGCCGACGCCGCTGCGGAGAAGGTAGTCAGGGCCGCCGTAACCTACGACGTTCCGGTCCAGGTGCATGTGGGCACCTATTGGCACAAGAAGGCGGGCGCGTCGGGTGACGGGATGAACCAACTGGCGGATTTGATGCTCATTGCCGAACGCGTCCCCCAGGCGAAATACATTCTCGCCCACGCGATCGGGTGCGGGCCGACGCCGGATTTTATCCCGTGGGCCGACATGATCCTCGACACGATCAAAGGCGTCTACCCGGCGTATCCCAGGAATTTCTGGATCGAGATCCGCGACTTCCAGTGCGCGGCGCTTGCCCGGACCCTTCGCGAGGTGCCGGTGGACCGGCTGCTTTCCGGCACGGACTGGACGACCCGCATCGGCCCCCCTTTCCAGAACTACGGCACCATGTTCGACATAAAGGAAGGCGACAACCCCTTCCCGCCGGAGGTCGCATCTTTCGTCGGGTTTCTGCGCAAAGCGGGCGCTTCCGAAGCGGACATCGCCCGGATCGGATATGAGAACGCGCGGGAACTTTACAAGCTTTCCGCGTAAGGGGAAGACGGGCACGGATGGCAGGGGTATGAACGTGTTGTTTGAACAAGGGAGAAAGAGATGAGCGAGCAGGTTTTGGAGAGGAAAGACCGGGTTGCAAGTATCGACGTGTTGCGCGGGCTCGCAATGTTCTTGATATTGAGCACGCAAATCGGTGGGGCGCCCATCTTCAAAACGTTTGTCAACCTGTTCGGGCCTGATTTTGTCGCCGCCACGGCCCATCAATTCTCATGGACCGTCCCGGGCGTGAACCTGATGAACGTCGCCCAGTCCATCTTCATCTTCGTCGTTGGCCTGGTTATCCCGTTCTCGCTCGGAAAACGGCTCGCCAAGACGGGCAAGCGCAAGACCTACCTCCATATTGTCAGGCGCTCGCTTATACTTTTCGTGCTGGGAACTATCGCGGGCGGACACCTGCTCGACTTCAATCTCGACACCTTCTATTTCTACAATAACGTTCTGGAATATATCAGTATCGGGTATCTGGTCTGCTCGCTGCTGGTCCTGAACACAAGCGAGAAGACCCAGTGGTTCGTGACCGGAGGTATCTTGTTACTGGTCTGGGCGATCTGGGCTCTGATTCCCGCACCCGGATGGACGGGGGACCGTTTTTCAATGGAGATGAACATCGGAATCTATCTCGACAGGCTTCTGCTGGGGCCGCACGGGCATCCCTTTAAAGGGGGATGGTCCGCAAGCCTGAACACAATCAGCCAGATCGGGAATATGATGCTGGGCGTGCTGATGGGGCATATCATTTTCGGCTCCAGGGACAAAACGACCAAAAGCAAAATGCTCTTCGCCTATGGGTTCGGCATGATGCTCGCCGGTTGGCTGTGGAGCTGGGTCTACCCGTCGCTGCGCATGTACATGACCAGCTCCTATGTGCTTGAGGCGTGCGGGTTGGCGACCGTGCTGCTGGCGTTTTTCTACTGGATTATCGATATCCGCGGATATTCCAAATGGGCGTTTTTCTTCACTGTTTTCGGGGCGAACTCGATCGCCATCTACATGATGGCGCACCTGTTCAAGTTCAATCTCATCGGAACCGTTTTCGTCGGTGGTATCTGCCGCCACCTGTCACCAGCCGTCGGGAACTTTATCCAAGCGGTCACCGCGATGGCGGTCATGTGGCTGATCATGTATTACATGTATCGTAAAAAGACGTTCCTAAAGATCTAGAGCCCGCCATCTCTTTCCGGCCGCACACGCCGGAAAGAGATGGTGCGCTCCACCGCTTCCGAAACGGATCAATTGCATTCCCCTTCAAATGGGTACAACCTTTCATCATGCAAACAACCGACGGCCCCGCCTTTCGCCTGTCAGTCCTGATCACCGCTTTGAACGCCTTTCTCCCGCTTGCCGCCCACGCCAGCGACGCGCGCCAGTTCGTCACCGACGAGGAGACCGGCGCGGTATCCATGCGGTTCGGCGGCAAACCGTGCTGGACCTATGTGCCGCTGGGACAGGAAGGCAAACCCTATTTCCATCCGCTCGCCATCCCCGGCACCGGTGATGTCCTCACCTCCTTCCGTCCACCGGATCACGCCTGGCACCTCGGGTTCTGGTTCTCGTGGAAATTCATCAACGGCTACAATTTCTGGGAACCCGAGCCTAACGGCGGCACGACCCGCGTGCTCGCCCAGACCGTCACGCCGTCCGGTGACAAAACCTTTCTCTCCGAGGCCACGCTCGCCTATGCCGTCAACGGCAAAGACCTCGTGCGTGAAAAACGAACCGTCCGCGTGACCACCGGGCCTGACGGTAATTACGCGATCCATTGGGACAGTTCCTTCACCGCACAGGACGCGGAAACCGTTTTCTCCTGTACACCGCCAAAAAAGAACACGGAAGGCCTCTGGGCAACCGGCGGTTATGCGGGCTTGGTGTGGCGTTTTGCGGACAGTCCGGCATTCACCTACACGTTCACCAACTCGACCGGACGGGCGAATGCCAAAACCTGCGGAGAGCCGTGCGACCGCATGGAGGTTTTCGTGACAGCCGTCGCCTCGGGTGCCAAGGCCAAGATCACCTTCCTCGATCATCCCGGGAACCCGCGCCACCCCACCCCGTGGTTCGTGCGGCACAGCGCCACCAGCCACAAGGGGCGCGGCTACTATGCCGTCGGCCCTTCGATGCTCTTCCACGAACCTCTCACCCTCGCTCCCGGCGCATCCGCCCGTTTCCGTTACACGGTCAGCGTCGAGCGGCTCTGAAAACACACCGTGCTGTTTTTTACACCTTTCATTTTCCCGTTTCGCGTACCCTTTTTTGCTTGTAGCCACACTGGGATCAGGTTATATTTACGGCATTCTGGATGTTGGATTTTATGGGTGGAGGGGTAAACGGTTATGGGCGCGACAGGACAAGTCACGGGCCGTAGGGGTTGGAAGGGTTGCTGGGGCAGTAAGCGCGGCGACGTGCTGATGGAGTATGTCCTGCTCACCATTCTGATTGTGTTACCCCTTATCGGTGTGTCCTCCAAACTCGTGCAGGTCCCGGGGCCCACCTTCACCGTCGACGGGGCGCTTGAGGGAGATCACTTTGGGCTTTTCGGCGATGCGTTCGTCAGGCTTTACCGAATGGTCATGAGCGGCGTATGTCTGCCGCTGCCGTGACCGTTCCTCACACAAACAAAGGGAACGCTGCGGACAAACCAAGGCAGGGGGTAACCTGCAAAAGGAGCGGAACATGAAAAACTGGAACCGGAGTCGGACAAAGAAGGTGCTGTGCCGTTTGCTGGGTGACCGCGCAGGTGGCGTGATGATGGAATACGTCATCTTGGCCGTCCTGATCGCGGCGGCGGTGGTTGTGGCCGTGGCGATGTTCGGCAAAACCCTGGTCGGTATGTTCGATACGGCGGCCAAGGGCGCGACCGCGGATCACACCGGTGCCAAGCAGGCCCAGGACGCGACGCGGACCGAGCAGAGTCAGAAGGCTCAAGAGGCTGCCCAGTATCACGACGGCATGCATCAGTAACGCGCCGGAAGTCCGGCCCTTTATTCAAACCGCTCCGCCTCTGGAGGCTTTTCTGACTCCGGACGGCGGTAGCGGAGGATACTCGTAATGATGAAGACGGCCTGCCCACTACTGTGCATGACGGGGATTGCGGCATGGGCAGGTTTTTTGTCTTGGTCGGACTGTCGTACGCGATGTCTGCCGAACGCCCTGACTTTGGGGGCGGCTGCTGTAGCCTTGGCGTTCCGCTGGGCCTGCGGCGGATGGGAAAGCCTGTTGGACGGATTCGCCGCCGGTGCGGCGGCCGGTGGCTTTATGCTGGTTCCCTTCCTGTTGCGGGGTGCGGGCGGCGGTGACGTGAAAATGCTTTTTGCGTCCGGAGCCATGGTCGGCTGGTCCAGACTCCTGACCTTGTTGTGGTTCACCTCACTGGCGGGGGTGGTTCTCAGCTTGGTGATGTTGGCGCTGGGGCAGGCGGACGGCGCGCGGTTGCGGCATCTGGTGCGGTGCGCGGTGGATTGGCGTTATGACCGTAAGGCCGGCGCCGCGGGTTTGCCCCCAAAAGAGGCGACACAAGTCCGTGTGCCCTTCAGCGTGGCGATCTCGGCCGGTTTGCTGATTGCGATGGCCGGGTGAAGCGTGCGATTCCAGGCGTATCAAGGCGGATATCCTGAAATGTTCAGCGGAGAGACCCACAGCCCCTTGAAGACTTGTCCACATAACGGATCGACCCATGCGGCTGGATCGGTCATGCTTGAATTTGTCTTGGCCGCCCCAGTCGTCCTGACCCTGATTCTGGCCTGCATGCAGTTCGCCCACATCTGGATGGCCAAACAGGTGGTTCACTACGCCGCTTTTTGCGCCGCACGCGCCACGCTCGTCTGCAAAGAGAACGAGTTCAACCGGGCCGCTGAACAAGCCGCGCGGCAAGTCTGCGCCTGGATCGTCCACGGCGAAACGGCAGGCGAGCCGGCCAAGCGCATCCCAGGCTGGGGCGAGATACCCGGTTCCGGCGCGGCAGAGCGCAAGACGCGGCTGCGCAGTGTCCGCAACGTCGGACGCTGGAACATCGAGGCCACCGTAGAACATGATTTCGCGCTGCTTTTCCCGCTGGTGGGTCCGATGATCGGCTGGGCGCTCAATCCGTGGGGGGGCGGCGACGAGTGGCAGGAGCAACGGGCGGATGCGACCGGAAATATCGGCGATGCGGACGCTGTCCGTTACCCCCACATCCGGTTTGTCGAGACCGTGGTTCTGCCGAAACCCTATGTCACTATGTCCGAGATGGGAATTCCGGCTCCAGGATGGTAAGCATGTTAAAAGCCGCAAACAATGCCGCCGTGCGGTTGTGGAAAGACGAGAGCGGGGTCGTATTCGCCCTGACAATCATCGTCTTCCTCACACTTTTCATGATGGGCCTCTCGGTCTACGCGGTAGGCGAGACTGTACGCTTGCGCGTCGAACTCCAGAACGCCGCCGACTCCGCTGCCTACTCGGCGGCCATCGTCCAGGCCGACTGCAACAGCCGCGTGGCCGCGCTCAACCGCGCCATGTCCTGGACCTATGTGCAGATGGGCAGGAAAGAGATGGACTACATCGTCGACAAGTGGCTGGAGCGTGTCCTTCTCAAATGGAACATCGACAACATTGAAATGCGGATTTTCAATGCGCCAAGCCCGTGTAACCACGGTGTGCCTTGGTACGTGACGGGATATAATGTTTCCATTGGGAACGGCTCGAATCACGAGAAAGTCCGACTGAACAAGAAAATGCCGCTGGTCTCGATTGACGAAATCAAACAGGCGCGTGAGAACGCCCGCAACAACGGGAAAGATTACCCGACGCTGGGGCCTCAGATTGATACGGACAAACGCACGATCCGCGCGCTTTACGAGAAGGAGAAGGATCTGATCACACAGCTCCCCGGCCGGATTGAAAAGACCGTCAAAAAGAACCTAAAGTTCAACATCAAAGACACGTGGAACGACGGTTTTGCCGGAGGGGCGCAGATCAGCTACGTCTTGGAGCAGGAAGAGGATCCGTTTTCTAAAAATTTCGAAATCCTCAAACAGGACAAGGAGGACGATTTCCTCAGGCACTCGAATTATATCCCGGAAGAAGGGAAAACCGCGGAGGAGGTCTTCGGGGAAGGCTCGGAAAAAGAGAACTGGTTTGTCGAGACGGGCCAACAGGAGGGCATCCAGCGCGGGTACAAACAGCGCGATCACGTGCTGGTCGCGGAGTGGCACTACACCAGCTCGCTCTGGGTTCCGACCAAGTCGGGGTGCCGCCGGGTCGCGACGTATCCCCGCAAAATGCGGACAGTAAAAGCCGAAGAGGTCAGAGACAGCCGCTTCACCTCCGAAATCGCAAAAGCCAACATCCTGCGCAAGACGTTCTTCTCGAAAAAGGGCGCGATCGCGGTAGGGCTGACCCGGCGGCTGAACAATCCGCTTCAGTTCCTTGTGGCAGGCGGCGAACTCGGCATTATCCGACCGTTCACGCTCAACAACGGCACCCGCCACATGTGGACCGTGGCGACCGCACGCGCTGGATACAATCCCCCCGGCGAAGGGGAAACCCAACCCCCTGCGGAAAGCAATGGCGAATATGAGGAGACCTGGTTTGAGCGCGTCGACCGGGATGACCTCTGGAACCTCAAGACCAGCGACTGGGACGCCGCGCTGCTGCCGCTCTACCGTGCCTGGACACAAGGGGAGAATCGGAAATGGGACGGAACCTCCGGCGGCAAGATCCTGACAAAAATCAAAGGAGGAACGTGGCAGGCGCTTTACGGGGACAGCGGCTCGCCCGAAAACGAGCCCGCCCCCAGACTGATGGGCGGCGGAAACGTCTCGTACGGCGAAGCCGACGCCTGGGTGGTTCACTGAACCGGACACCGTCCGACACAGAAAGGACAGAACAATGCAAAGGCTAATCCGACCTTCATCCGAGAGGAGACTCCGCATGACGATCCTAACCGCATGGACCGCCTTCGCCGGACTCGGCATAGTTTTCGTGCCTTCCGCCAGAGGGGCTGACAATACCGGAGGCCAAGCCTCCGGCAACGAGCTAACCGCCGAACAAGCCGGTGCCGGTATCATGCACGGCCTCACGGTCAATCTGTTCCGGCTGCACGCGGCATCGGATGTGGACGGCGCCGTGAAAAAATGGGGCACCGACGCCTTTCAGGCCAAGTGGACCCGCGATGTGCGCGAGGTCTTTAACGAACATGAAACCATCGCGCTGAAAGATTTCTTCACCAGCGCCGTGGTTTGGGTGGGCGGCATGAGGGGACCGCATGGCATCGTGGCCTTGTACAGTCCCTGGTCTGACGCTCTTCTGGTTATCGAGCAGCGGGTTGAGGCAGGCCCCTCCCCCAAGGCCAGTTTCTCGGACTTCCGTTTTGTCAGCGGCGAGAGCCTGCGCGGCGACTCTGCCACAATCACACCGGCAAGTTCGTTTTCGCTGCATCCGTTGCGTGAACCGCTCACCGTGGCGATTTCCCGCCTTTATGCGCCGTCGGTTGCTATGTTCACCCGGCTCTATCCGCCGGAAGGTGCGCCGGAACTCCTGCCCGCGGCACTGCGGAACCGCATTGATTCACCGGTCGGCGAACTGATCCTGATCAAGGCGCGTTTGGTGCTGCGCCTGAACATGTTTCAGGATTACCTGTCCGCAGAAAACAAGGGATGGATGATTCAGAGCGGTGTGCTGATCCGCGCACTGACCGCGGGCGATCCCGCAGCGCTCCGCAAATTCCTTTCCGAAAAGCAATCGCCCGCGATCATTGAAACGGTGTGCGCGCTGCCTCCTGAAATCCGGAAAACCTTCACGCCCGTCTACTTTTCAAAAGCCAAGGACAGCGTGATCATGGGTCTGGTGAATCCGACGGCTCCGCGCTGGTTCATCGAGGCCGAATTCCAGGGGGCAGAACCGGCTCCGCGTATCGGACACATTCAATTGATGGATGTTGAAACCAGCGCGAAGGCGCTGGCACTCTGGGGGAAGGAGGCACCGAAATGAAAACAACCCTTGCGCGTCTGATCCGGCGATTCGTTTTCGCCATTCTGGCGGCCGGTTTTCTCCCGACCGGAGCCGCCTCTGTCGCAGCGGCCGCACCGCAAACTGTGAGCGGCTTTCCCAGCGGCAAGATCAGGATGGCAGACGCCCCGTTCGTGAGTTTGGGACCCAGTGTCATGCAGCACCCCGATGTTCTCGTCGAAGCCGGGAAACTCGGGTTGAAAGGAGCGGACAAAGCCCTCGACGGACTCGATGCGGTTCAAGAGTCCCCCTACTACCTTCCCGTGGACGCGGGCATGGGCATTACAAAAAATTTGAGTGAGGAGATTGCAAAAGCCCTTGAAAAGGGCA
>JALHET010000063.1 GCA_022839525.1 Lentisphaerota bacterium | reverse complement strand
CCGGCTGGCAGGTGACGGTGAAACCGCCCTCCTCGGTGAGCATATCTTCTGCGCCCGAGCTTAGCGCAACCTCCATGAGACCGTCTTCCGTAAGGCCTTCGGCCTCCGGAACCATCACCGTGCCCTTGCGCTCGAAGCCGCGCGAGACCGAACCGAGACCCGCAAAATCGGAACCGTTTTTCTTGAAGATGTTGCGCACTTCGGCCGCGGCGCGGTTCTTGTTGTCGGTCAGTACTTTGACGACGAGGCCGACACCGCCCTGGGCGTAACCCTCATAGGTGATCTCCTCAAGAGCCTCCGCAGCCAGTTCGCCCGTACCTTTCTTGATGGCGCGCTCGATGTTGTCGTTCGGCATGTTGCAGGCCTTGGCCTTGGCGATCAACGTGCGGAGCGCAGGGTTGCTCCCGGGGTCACCGCCACCGGACTTGGCCACAACGGTCATCTCCTTGGCGATTCTCGAAAAGATTTTTCCGCGCTTGGCGTCAGCCGCGCCCTTCTTATGCTTAATGGTTGACCACTTATTATGACCGCTCATCGTCTGCCTTTCAGCCGCACCCTCGGCGCGGCATGGTTTCATCCTACACGGTGTTTTCCGCAAACGCGGCTTTGAACCGCCCCTACGGCGCCTTCGCCTGCGGGCATTGCCTGCCCCAACAGGTCAGCGGGCGCGTCGCCTTCAAAATCCTGTATCCAGCCGCTCTCGAAACCGAGATCGCTGGCCGCCTCTGTGAGGAGCGCGTACTCCTCTTTGCCCACCTTCCGGTTCCAGCCCTCAAGCCGCTCCGCACGGTGCACCGGCGTGTACTGCGACATCACGCTGACTGACACGCCGGTTCCGACATGCTTCGCGAGCCATTCGAGGTTGGCCACCGCCTCAGAAACCCGCCCCGGCAACGCCAGCAGGCGGCAAATCACGCCTCGTTTCGCGATGCCTTCCGCGTCGGTCTCCAGCGGCCCCAACCGGTTCCAGAACCACACGAGCGCCCGACGCGACATCTCCACATACTGTTTTGCGTCGGAGCCCTCCAAAGCAACCTCAGACGTGGCATAGCGCAAATCAATCAGCGCGATATCCGCCAATTCGCCGAACGCCTCCAACGTCTCCGTTGCTTCGAAACCGGACGTATTATACACAAACGGAAGGGAGATTCCAGCGCGAAGTAGCGGGGCCACCGCCTCCCGGATTTGGGGCAGCCACGGGGTCGGGGAAACCAGGTTCCAGTTGTGGCAACCCCTCTCCGCGAGGCCCCTGAAAATGTCGCGCAGCGCCCCGGCCGGGAGATCGTCGCCCTTTCCCGCCTGACTCCACGGGTGATTCTGGCAATACACGCACCGCATCGTGCAGTGCGAGAAAAAAACCGTGCCCGACCCGCGTTCGCCGCTGACCGGCGGCTCTTCGCCGAAGTGCGGGCCGTAGCGGAACACGCGCGGCAACACACCCGCCCCGCAATACCCGGCCTGCCCCTCAAGGCGGTTCACGCCGCACGCGCGCGGGCAAAGGCGGCAGGAATGGAGGTCTGAATTCATAGGATGATTAACGCTCAACGTTCAACGCTTAAGTAGAACCCCGTGGGATTTGGCATTCGTTCGAAACGCTCCCCACTTGAGCGTTGAGCGTTCCCCCTCCATGTCCCCGTTCTACAGCTCCACCGGTAGCGTGTCGCCTTTGCTGAAGGGCGAGAGGTCGCGGAGCCTCCGTACGATCTTGGGCATGTGTTCGAGGACAACGTCCACCTCGGCCTCCGTGTTGTAGCGGCTGAGGGAAAACCGTATGGAACCGTGAACCGCCGTAAAGGGCACACCCATGGCGCGGATCACGTGCGAAGGCTCCAACGAGCCGGCCGCGCAGGCCGAGCCGGTAGAGGCGCAGATGCCGAGGTCGTTCATGTCGAAGATGACCGACTCGCCCTCGATGTACTCGAAGCTGATGTTGGTGGTGTTCGGCAGACGGTGCGCGCGGTCGCCGTTGACGCTCGCGTCCGGACAGGTGGCGAGAAGCCCGTTCTCCAGCTTGTCGCGCAGGCGCGTGACCAGCCGGCGTTCGGCCTCCATGTTGGCCGCGGCCAGTTCGCACGCCTTGCCGAGCCCGACAATGTACGGCACGTTCTCCGTGCCGCCGCGCCGACCGTTCTCCTGGTGCCCGCCGAGCATATAGGTCTTGAGACGCGTGCCGCGGCGCAGGTAGAAGATCCCGATGCCTTTCGGGGCGTGCAGCTTGTGGCCGGAAATGGAGAGCATGTCCACCGGCAGCTTCTTGACGTCGATGGGCAACTTGCCCGCGACTTGCACGGCGTCGGAGTGGACCACGGCGCCTGCCTCTTTGGCGATCGCCACGATCTTCTCAAGGGGAAAGATCACGCCGGTCTCGTTGTTCGCCCACATGATGCTGACAAGCGCCGGGCCGCCGCCCTTGAGCGCCTCCCGGAAGGCGTCCAAATCAAGCTGCCCCACGCTGTCGACGGGAATCTCGGTCTCGGGGAACCCCATGTCTTTCAGGCGGCGGCAGGGGCCGAGCACCGCCGGATGCTCCACGCGCGACGTGATGACTTTGGCCTGACGGCCGAGCAACTCCGCGCTTCCGTGGATAGCCATGTTATCGCTCTCGGTGCCGCAGCTGGTGAAAATGATCTCGGAGGGTTCCGCGTTGAGAAAGGCGGCAATCTTCTCGCGAGCCTCCGCGACATGCTTGGCGATCTGGCCGCCAAACGCGTGCATACTGGAAGGGTTGCCATAGAGGTCGCTGAAGAACGGCATCATGGCGTCGCGCACTTCGGGAGCCACGCAGGTGGTGGCGTTGTTATCGAAATAGATGGTGTTCATAAAGACACATACCCCGGCACTCAAAAACCGTCAAAAACGATACTATACCGCCCTAGGCAACACAAGGGCTTAATCGTTATCCGGCGGGACGGGAGCGTCCCCGTTTCACTGACCGTTAAGGGGGTTGGTTACAGGTTTCTGGTTCCTGAGACGACACGATGGCCCAATCTCAATTTTGAGCGAAGGGTATCCGTACACATACACGTCCACGTACACGATGCCCTCATTTCTCGTGTACGTGGACGCGTACCGTTTCGCTGTGAACGTGTACGGCCTACCGGCACTCGCCGCACGTCGCGTCGGCTGAAGAAAGAAGAGTTTCCCAAAACCAGAAAACAGGAACCCGAAACCTCACCGACCCGCGACGCGCCCACTTTTTTGTAACACCGGCGGGACAATCTGTGTATAGTTAAGGCAAAAAGATGAAGCAGTTCCTCATTCTTTTGGCGGCGGCGCTGATTGTCGCCTTGCCGTTTTTCTTCCGTCGTGTCCCCGTCTCCGGCGACAAGGGCGCGGGGTGTCTTGAACTGGTCATCATCACCCCGCACAACGAGGCGTTCCGCCAGGAATTCGCCGAAGGTTTCTCGGAATGGCACCGGAAGAGATTTGGGCGCCCCGTGCGGATCGACTGGCGCGTAATCGGCGGCACAACAGAGATCATGCGCTATCTCACATCCGAATACGAGGCCTCTGCGAAGCACTACAGCGGCACGCAACCGGGAGACATCCCCTGGCATGAGAGCCAGCGTATCGGGCACGTCGATGATCCCGCAAAGATCACATGCCGCATCGACCTCTTTTTCGGCGGAGGCGCGTACGATCATGCCAAGGCCGAGAAACAGGGTCTGACTGTGCCCGCCTGGGGCGCGGGCGGCGTGCCTGCCGGACTCTTTGAGGACAGCGCGGGGCGCGAGCTGATCCCCCGTGAACTGAACGGCGAAGTTTGGCGGGGCAACGCTTTCTACGGTTGTGTGCTCAGCGCATTCGGGATCTGCTACAACCCAGACCGCCTCACCGATCTCGGGATCACGCGCCCCCCCGCAGCGTGGGACGATCTGGCCGACCCGCGCTATTTCGGCCATCTCGGACTGGCCGATCCCACCAAAAGCGGGAGCGTGGCCAAAGCCTTCGAAATGATCATTCAGACGCAGTGCGCCAAAGCGGTTGCAGCGGCCGGATACACTCACGAACAGATCCGGCTTTATGAGACGCGCATCGGCGCCTCCGGAAAAGCTCCGGGCAGACGCCCCCCCGATGTGCCGCAGGCGTATCAGGACGCGATCAGCCGGGGGTGGCTGGAGGGCGTCAACCTAGTGCGGCGCATCGGCGCGAACGCGCGATATTTCACCGATGCGTCGGGCAAAGTGCCGGTGGATGTGGGCATGGGCGCGGCCGCGGCGGGCATCGCAATCGATTTCTTCGGACGGCTCCAGGTGGAGCTGTCCGCCCTGCCGGGCGGACAGCCGGTCATGGCCTACGTGACTCCGGTGGGCGGTTCCAGCGTGACCGCTGATCCGGTGAGCCTGTTGCGCGGCGCACCGCACCGCGAACTGGCGGTGCGCTTTATCGAGTATCTTCTGGGCAAAGAGGGTCAGCAGTTATGGGACTACCGCGTCGGCACCCCGGGAGGGCCGCGCCGCTTCGCGTTGCGGCGCTTGCCGATCCGGCGCGATTTCTATCCCTCCGATGACCCCGTGCTGCAGGCGGCGTTTGAGGAACACCGCCCGTATCTCGCCGACCCCCTGTGGCAACCGGATACGGACGCCTACCGGCTGGCCTCCGCTTTCCGTTATGAACCACGTTGGACGTCGTCGCATTTCGGGATCCAACGCGATCTGATCCGGGCCATGTGTATGGACTCGGGCGACGAATTGAAGCGGGCGTGGCAGGCGATCCTGAAACACGGCGGCCCCGCGCAACATCCTGCGGCGATGCGGCTGCTCGAGGCTATGCCGGATCTGCCCTGCCCCCTCACATGGGAGAGCGCGACCGGAACCTATGCCAAGATGCCGCGGCTCGCGATCCTGCGCGAGTGGACGGCGTTCTTCAGAAGACAGTACCGCGCCGCGGAAACGGCGGTAAACCAAGCAGCCCGGGGGGAGAGAAAATGACGCGCATCGCGGCCTTTTTGCTGATCACGGGTGTGGCGTATGGCCAAACGATATCGCCTGAGCCGGAGAGGGTGACGGTGCAGGCAGCGCAGAGTTATACGGGGAAAGCCTTTACCTACACGCGCGTTTTCCGGGAACAGACGCACAAACATGCGATCTACGACCTGCGCTATCCCTCGCCCATCCTTTCGCCGCATGAGTCCAACAACACCGTGCCCGCCGAACTCTACCTGCCCGCCCGCGTAACGCGGGACAAAGCCTTTCCCGCCGTGGTGTGCCTGCACATCATTCATGACAATTTCGACCTCGAACGCATGTTGTGCACACGGCTGGCGCAGAACGGTATCATCACGCTTTTCTTCAAACAACCTTACTACGGCGAACGCGGCGGCACGGTGGGCAAGCAGATGTTGTCGACCGGCTCGAATATTTTTATGGGCGGGCTGGAACAGGGGCTGCAGGACGCGCGTAGGGCGGTTGATATCCTGCAGGCGTTGCCCGAGGTGAATCCTTCGCGGATCGGCATCACCGGAATCAGCATGGGCGCCATCCAGTCGGCCAGCGTGTGTGGCCTCGAACCCCGCATCCGCAAAGCCTTCCTGACGCTCGGCGGCTGTGACCTCAAGAAAATTATCCTCACGGCGCGCGAGACGCGCCGTATACGCGCCTTTATCCAAGGGCTGTCTCAGGAAGAGCAGGACCGCGTCTGGGCATGCATCGCCAGACTCGACCCGATAACCGCCAAGGACGCATTGAGAAAACTGGGCGAAAACGGCAACCTGCGTATGATTTGTGCCGAAAAAGACGAGGTGATCCCTCCCGAATGTGGACGGCAGTTGGCCGAAGCGGCAGGGATCTCCGGACATGTGACCTGGCTGCAAGGGATGGGACACTACACGGCCATGGCCGTTTTTCCGCAAATCATGAAAGATGTGATCGGCTTTTTCGGCGCGGACGTGCCATCCTCGTGGCACCCCCCTGAAGGGAACAGCGAAAAAACACCGGTCGAGCTGCTGGGGCTTTTCCTCTCCGGTTTCTCCGCGCTTGCGGGTGGCCAGCCGTCTCCGGGTACGGCACACATGGCGGGCATCGATGCCGAGACAAAAGCGGACGGCAAAACGTACCGCCTGGCTTTCGACTACGTGAACGGCGGCCCGGGGCGCTTCAAACTCTCAGGGGAGTTCCCCGTGGTCGGCAAAGCCGGGCTGGGGCAAGGCGATTACCCGTGGCTGACCGGTGGCGGCACGACGGTCTTTTGCGGCACAGCGGAACCGAGCACGAACCGGACAGCGGCGGCACTGATCGCGCCGCAAAGGATGATGCGGTATCGGGTGGCTGTGGGCGCTCTGGCGGGCGCGGCACTGTCGCCGGAAGCGCTCAAGCAGTACTACACGCTCACCGAATCCTGCGGGACGAATGGCGAACGGGCGGTTGAAGTGAAGGTCGACCATAAGAAAACGAAGGGAACCCTGAACCTGACGTTCGCGAAGGATGCCACCCCGCTGAGTGCCGCATGGGCTTTCGGCAATGTGAGCGGCAAAGCCCGTTTCACGCATTGGCGGCTGAATGCGGTGGCCGACGATTCGGTTTTCGACGCCCCCCAAGGACTCCCGCAAAGGGCCGTCCGGCAGGAAGACCTGCTGCGCATGTTCGCGGCGGTGTTTGAATTCGCCATGGAGACCACAGAATGAAACGGATGATCAGGGGTACGGTGTGTGCGGGGGCAACGCTGTTGACCGCATGGACACTGTCGGCGCAAGAGCTGAAGGCGGTCGCGAAAGACCCGGAAGGACATGGCCTCTTATGCACACTCGGCACAAAGCGCGTGCTCGTGGTGAGCGGTACCCCGGAACAGATGGGTGGGGCGCACGGACGCTTGCTGGCAGACCTGGTGCCCCATGTGATGCCGCGCACAATGGCGCTGGTGGCTACGGGATATGTCGTGCAAAAAGGGAAGTGGTTTTACGACCACATTGACGAGATTTACCGTCGTTCCTCGCCCCACACTCCGGAGCGCTTCATCCGGGAATGCAAAGCCATGGCGGCAGCCGCAAACATTACCGGGCGTGACGCTTTATGCGGAAACTTTTTTCCCGAACTGTTCCACTGCAGCGGCGTGGCGGCCTGTAACACGGCCACCGCCGACGGGCGCGTCGTGCATGCGCGTGTGCTGGATTACATGCGCGACATCAACCTGCAAAAATACACGGTTCTACAGGTGTTCGTGCCCAATGGGGGTATCCCGTGGCTGTCGGTGGGATACGCCGGCTTTCTCGGCACGGTCACCGCGATGAACGCGCACGGACTGGCGATCGGAGAGATGGGCGGTCATGGCGAGGGCGCATGGGACGGCATGCCGATGACCTTCCTGATGCGCGAAATCGCGGAAAAAGCCGAAACCGTTGAGCAGGCGCTGGCGATCATGCGCAAGGTGCCGCGCACCTGCGAGTATTACTACGTGATCAGTGACGCGAAACGGAACATGACGGGAGTTTATGCGACGCCCGAGAAATTGGAAGTGCTGCAACCGGGAGAGCAACCCCCCCGCCTGCCGACCGTGCCGAAAGACACCGTCATGATGTCCGCAGGCGCCCGAGCAAAAACATTGTCGGAGCGCCTGCATGCGCAGTTCGGCAAGATCACGCCGGAAGTCATGATCGAGATCATCAAACGTCCGGTGGCCATGCGCTCCAACCTGCACAACGCCATCTTCATGCCGGAAACACTGGATGTGTGGTTCGCCGATGCGGGCAAGAAAACTCCCGCGTGCGACGAGCCCTACACCAAGGTCAACCTGAAAGCGGTCCTCGACTTCTATGCGGCGTCCCTGCCGTAAAAAAGACCTGCTTCATGTAAATAACGTTGCCATTGAGCGTCGGCGCGACGCGACGTACACCCGGATGATTTGTCCGACCTTTCCTATGTTCTGCTGCTCGTAAATGCTTTGACCAGACCCTTGCCAATGATGCTCAGTGTCCCGACGATGGGTAGCAAACACAGCAAAAAGTTGAAACAGCATAAAAGCAATGCAAGCTTGGCTCCCGTGTCTTGAACATAGCGCGTTGCCGAAGGTTCGTCAATGGTTTTGCGGAGTCGTGTCGGGATTGTGTCGGGGTCGCAGTCAGGAGGTGTTCTGAAAATGCTCTGATCCGGATTCCCCGTTCCATTTTCCCCTTTTATGCCCCGTCCAAATACTCTAAGCTATCTTCCATGAGCGCAATACCTCCCAAACAGACGCCCGATGCTCCCGAATATGAGACGCCCGGAACAGGCGGCGGACTGGTCGCCATGTATAACGCGGCGTCACATGCCAACGCGGAATCCTTCCCTGTGCTGAAGGCGTTTCAGGATTACCTTGAAGCCGAACGGGCTCAGGCCCGCAAGCGTGTGATGCAACTCTCGATTTTTTTTGCGGTTCTCATGGGTGTGGTCGTGACCGGTTTTCTCACTGCGGGCATCTTCATGTTGCGCAACATGTCGACCGTCCAGACCAAACTGCTCGATGTCGCCTTGGCCACAAAAACCGCACCGCAACAGCCCGCCCCCGCCCCGGCTCCCGTTGTGCAGACATCTCCCGTGCTGGAAGAATCGGTGCGGCAGATGTCCCGCGCCACATCCGAATTGCAGTCCAGCCTCGGCAAAAAACTGGACGGCGTGAGCGAGGTCACCGCAAAGGTTCACGAGAAGGTTGCCTCGCAAGACAGCGAACTGGAGAAGTTGCGGGATGAAATCCGGCGCATGCAGAAGCAGAACGATAAACTTAACAACGACTTGGCCACCATCCGGGAAACGGTGAAAAAGCCTGTAGCACAGCCCGCCGTCCCTGCGCCCACGCCGCCGCCACAGCCACCGGCCGCGCCAGTACCGGCGGTCACTGCAGCGGCCAGCGCAACTCCACCGCTTAAGCCTGCGCCCGCGCCGCCGCAGCCACCGGCCGCGCCCGCGCCGGCGGTTCCCGTCCCCCCCCCGGTCATCACTGCCGCACCGAATGTGTCTGTGGCCCCCGCCGCGCTCGCCGCCACACCGAAGGCCAGCCCCCAAAACCAGAAGCCGCCTGTTGCCCCCTCCCCCTCTTCCGCTCCCCTGCGCGATCCGCGTTTCCCGCCTGCCGTGAAAGACCCGCCGGTTCCCC
>JALHET010000433.1 GCA_022839525.1 Lentisphaerota bacterium | reverse complement strand
CCAAACAGGTTTTTGCAAGGGTCAAATCATGCGGTTTCATTGGGGTTTTTTCGGTTTGCCCCCTTGTTTGACATGCAAGGGGTCGGTGGTTCGAGTCCACTATCTCCCACCAGATTTTAGCCCCGTTTTTGTTGGAAAACCCCAATAAAAGCGGGGTTTTTCGTTTCTACCGCGTGAACGCCCCTTTTCCATGAAACATCCTGAAACATAGCGAAAAAGGGGGGTCAAAAGCCCAAACAAACGCCCAAACAACCCCAAACGCCCAAAATCAATAATAGTCACGCCCGCTTGTGTTTCGTGGGTTGCGGGTTCGACGCGCCTTGACTGTTTGGGTCGGCCAAAAAGCCCAAACAAAGCCCAAACAACACGCACCGCCCCGGTCGGCCCGGTCGGCCACACGCCGTTTTAACCGCAAAATCTCACGCCTGTTGCGTCCGGCGCGTCTGGGGGTGTCCGCCATGCCCCAAGCCTTGCGACGCGCCAGAGGGCCGCTACGGCGTGATTTCGGCGGGGGTGCCGGTGCCGCCCGCCTCAAGATCGACAATCTGCGCCCAAACCTGCGCCGCAAGGTCGGCCAGCATCCGCGCTGTTTTGCCGGACGCCGCATCCTCGGCTCGCTGCCGGTATTCAACCGCCAAGCGACGGGGCCCGCGCCGTGCTGTTTCCGCAAGAGCGTCAGCCATGCCAGCGTCGTCTTCCGGGTAGCGCAGCGCGGTCAGTTCCGCCTCGAATTGCCGCCGCGTCAGACCCTGCAGGTGCCGCGCCACGGCCAAAAGGTGCCGCTCTTCGGTCTGCCAGTCTGTCGGCTCGGTCAGCCGCTCGTGAAGGTCTCTGAGGTCTTTGAGAGTCTCTATCTGCTCGCGTGTCATGGGGTCTTTCTCCTGTTGGGGGTCGGTTTGGGGGGGGCGCGCGTTACTCACTTTTTTTATGGCACTCCGCCCATCGGGGTCTCGTCGTAAAAGTGTTGGAAAGGACCCACAAGGGGGCGGGTGGGGCCTGAAAAAAGAGCCCGGTGCGGTTTGAGGGGCCGGGCCTCCCTGAAAGGTGTCGGCAACCGCTGCCTCCGACGTTCAGTCCGTCAGCGGGTCGGGCATTGCGATGCCGTGTTCCTTCAGCAATGCCGCCACGGCTGCCTTCGAGGGCAAACCGACCTTCGCCCAAGCCGGGTCAGCGGTAATCAACGTTCGCGCCCTTTCGCGGTCACGGTGAGAGGGATACCTCTTGAAGTCGCACAACGCGCAGCTATATGCGAAAACCAGCCGTTCCACAAGGTCGCTCGCGCTTGGGTCAATAACAGTTCCAGCGATTTGGTTTGTAGACATGATTCCCTTCTTTCTGCCGGTCACCCGGCGTTGTCCCCAGCACACCACGCGCCGGAGAAGCCGTTCAAAATTCCTTGCAGTGCTCGCAACTTTTGGGTTCCGTCCGCACGAACTTAGAACACCATCTTTTTTCGGAGTCCCAGTGGCGGCAACGCAGGGCGCAGTCCTTCCAGATAGGGCGTTCAGGCTTCACCGCCGCCGCAGGTGCGGGTGCCACTCGGTCGCGTCTCGCCCAAGTTGCGATTCTCTTTGGCAACTCGAAAAACTTTTCGGATTCAAAACGGCAATGGCCGCGTGCGTTTCTTTCCGTCCAATAATCGCAAAACGCCTCAAGTTGCTGCTCGGT
>JALHET010000432.1 GCA_022839525.1 Lentisphaerota bacterium | reverse complement strand
AGGGGGTCGGGTGTTGCGTCCCCGGACAGAGACACGGCGTATCAGGATAGGGCCGGTAGACATCGGTGGCGGCGCTCCCGTCAGCGTGCAGACCATGACGAATGCCCATCCTCACAATGCGGCCGCGTTGCTTCGGCAGATTACCGAAGCTGCGGAACTCGGGTGTGATATCGTGCGGCTGGCCGTGCCGGACCAGACCGCAGCCAGAGTCTTCAAGCAGGTGCGGGAACAGTCGCCCGTGCCTCTGGTGGCGGATATCCACTTTGATTACCGCATCGCGCTGGCAGCGCTGGAAGCCGGTGCGGACGGATTGCGCATCAACCCCGGAAACATTGGCGGGGCTGAGCGCGTGAGGATTGTGGTAAACGCCGCGAAGATGAGGAACGTCCCGATCCGGATCGGCGTGAATGGCGGTTCCCTGGAAAAGGACATTCTGGCCAAGCATGGCTCCGCAACCGCCGAAGCCCTGGTCGAGAGCGCGTTGAGGCATGTTGCGGTGCTGGAGGCCGAGGATTACCGCGAGATCAAAATTTCTGTCAAGGCGTCGGATGTGGCACGCACACGTGACGCGTACCGCCTGCTTTCCGAGCGCACCGGATATCCATTGCACCTGGGGGTAACGGAAGCCGGAACGTTCATTCCCGGCACGGTGCGGTCATGTGTGGCGTTGGGCTCGTTGCTCCTCGACGGCATTGGCGACACGATCCGCGTGTCGCTCACGGACACTCCCGCGAAAGAGGTGCGAGTGGGTGTGGAGCTGCTGCGGAGCGTAGGGTTGCGTGCGCCGGGTGCGGCGGTGACCGCCTGTCCGACCTGCGGCAGAACCCGTGTGGATGTGGCCGGGCTGGCATCGCGGGTTGAGGAACGGCTGGAGCGTTTTTATCGAGAGAATCCGGACGCGGCACGTCCGCATGTGGCCGTGATGGGATGCGTAGTTAACGGCCCCGGAGAAGCCAAAGGCGCTGACATTGCGGTCGCGGGAGGCAACGGCACCTTTGCGCTGTTTGTGCGCGGCAAACAGGTGAGGGTTCTGCCCGAAGCCGAGGCGTTGGAAGCGATTTTGGCGCTCGTCACCCAATGGCCCACATGATGCGAATCCCCCCCCGGTTTCTATAGTTATAGTCCATAGTCCTTGGTTTCGGCCTTGAGGAGTTTCAGCGCTTCGGGATCGGAGGCGGCTTTTTTGAGTGCTTCGATGAAATACCCCTTCGCCTCGGCCCGGGTCTTGGCGGCTCCCTCCTTATCTTGGATGGAGTCAAGGATGTTGGCGATCCGGTTTGCGTTCCGCCCGAGTATCCAGTCACGGCTATAGGCAATGCCCGAAGTGGGGTCGAACTCCTCTTCCTGCTTGGAGACAAGCCAGGCGTCCATGAATGTGCGGAAATATTGAACGGCCTCGCGCGGCTTATTTTGCGCCATGGCACGGTGCGCCTTCACCTTGGGGATCGACATCTCGTGCCAGGCTTGATCTTTCCCCGGTATGCCCCGTTCGAGCATACTGATGGCCAGATCGAAATTGTCGGTAATGAAAGCGCCGTCAAGAAGCTTCACTTTGACGGCATTGACAGTGGTTTCGTCAGTGCAGATGGCAAGAATGCGGTCTCCCAAAGCACAGAGGCTGCGGACCACCTCGAGGTCATCGACCATTTCATAGAAATACCGGTCAAAAAGATTGCCA
>JALHET010000431.1 GCA_022839525.1 Lentisphaerota bacterium | reverse complement strand
TTTCAGCCCGGGCGCAGCCTGGTGCACGATCTCGGCCAAGACCAGCACCTGCTCGTAGTTTTCGGCGGTGTTGGGCTCGTCGTGGAGGTAGACGTACGCACGGTCCGACCAGCCGTTCGATTTGACGTACCGGTAGTAATCGCGGTAATAGCGCAGGGCTTTTTCGCGCTGGTCGGGCGGGACGGTCTTGTAGTTAGTGTTTATGGTGGAACGCGGCAGGCGTCCGAAAGGCGAGGACGGTATCTGGAAATCGGTCACGTGCAGCTTTCCGATGAACGCGCGCAGCGCCTCGTGCCGGTTCGTGTCGATGGCCAGCGAACCGTCCGGGTTCGCCTGCGGCAGCAGGTGGCCGGGCAGGGGCGGGTTGATGCGGTGTCCGGCCAAGGCCTCGCAGTACCGGGCTTCGATCTCACGGAACTCGTCCGAGCCGCGCTTCACGCCGAAAACCGGGGCGATTCCCGAAAAATTGCCGAAGTGATTGCAGTGGGTCGGGCCGTCGGGCAGGTCGAAGTCCCAGACGGTCAGCGTGACCGGAAGCTCGGCCTCGCCCTTGTCGGTGGACACCCGGACCGTGCCGCGGTAGACGCCTGCCGGCACGCCCTTGGGCACGTGGACGTCGATCCAAAGGGGCTGGTTCTGCCCCGCGAACACGTCGAACGGCACGGCGTACATGTCGTGGCCGGTGGTGACCTGCGGCTCGCCCCAGCGCTCGCGACGCTGGGAAAACGGCTCGATGGGTCTACCGGTGACCGGATTGATGAACGGGACGAGCGCGTCCGGGTACAGCCCCGGCGGCAACTCCGCCCGCGGCGTGGACATGCGGACACGCACATACTCCTCCCGGTACAGCCTGATGCGGTCGCCGGGAATCTTCGCGCCCCCCTCGCCCGCCAGTTCGGGAAGCGTGACTGAGGTCACCCGCAGGTTTTGATCCCGTGCGGCCACGACCACCTGAAACGATTCGGCCTCGTTACGTGCGGCGGCGATCTCCGCCGACGGGGTTCCGAAGGGCGTCTCGTGCTGGAGAATGCGTTCCATGGCGTGGAGCGCGGTGAGCCCGACGACGGGCCGCTCCGCTGCCGGAGCCGCGGCGGTCAATAAAACCGATGAGACAACCAAAGGCAGTAAACCTCGCATGATCAAATCTCCCTTCACGTATTACTTCGCAAGACGGCAACAAAAGACCGCCATCAGCGTCGCCGCAGCCACAGCCGCGAATTTCGTTGTTGCCATGTTCTCCTCCTGTTCGCTCACCGTCTTGCCGGATCTGTCCGATCAGTCGGATCAAAGGTAACACCCAGACTGCGGATTGTCGAGTCTGGTGCTGGTTTAGGTAAAAAAAGGCGGGGCGCTGGAATCAGCACCCCGCCCACATCCGGCGCTCTTCTATCGATTGATTCGAATTGTTCGATTCACTCGACCGCACTATTGCAGAGTCCTGACGACGCGTAATCCCCTGTGGGTGCCCTTGTTATCTTGACCGGCCGAGTTGCGTTTTGACGAACGGCATAGGTTCGCAACTTGATCAAAGGCCCCGCCCCGAGCTATGCGTAGCGTACCCGAGGATGGCCCTACCGGATCCTCAACATCCGTGCCTGGGATTGTTCCGGACCAGTCCAAGCACCATTCAAAAACATTGCCGTGCATGTCGTACAGACCCCACGCGTTCGGCAGTTTG
>JALHET010000430.1 GCA_022839525.1 Lentisphaerota bacterium | reverse complement strand
GAATGACGAAAACCGCGAAGACGGCCGCTGACAACACGGCACAAATGACGACGACGCGCCGGCCGGAGACGCGCCATGCGGTGCGCCGGCCTTGTCGCACGGGGGCGCGCTGCCCGGGGGCCCGCTGCACGGGGGCGCCCTGCCCGGGAGTGCCCTGCCCGGGAGTGCCCTGCCCGGGCTGGGGAGCCTTTGTTTTACGGTCAGCGCGCACCGATTTCTATCGCCGCCTGTGGCTTTAATGCGGTAACCGAATGGTCGTACATTGCTTCTGCAAACAGCGGCGGCACGGCGAACGTGCCGGGATTGACCGCGCGAACCGAGTAGATAAGTGTCTTCAGGTTTCCGTCGACGGTTCCGTAGAACACCACGCGGTCTTCCCGGATGTCGGTGTAATCCGGCTTCCAGGTTGACGCAGCAGCCGGAGTTCTGATGGACACAATGTCCGGCTCGAATCCTGCGCTCAAAAGATCGACTACCGCGACATCGCGGACTGTTTTGCCGTTCGTCGTGCGAAGACTTATCTTTACGCGCACTTCGTCTCCGGTCTTGATGGAGGCAAGCTTTGCTCCCTTTGCGTCGACGAACTCGCGGAGCACTTCGATGCCGTCCTTTGTTTCCGCCGTCGGGAGCTTTTCGTCGAAGCCCGCGGTCGTCGCCTGATAAAAGAGCGGCTGCCGTCCACGGTTTTCTATTTCCAGTTCGACGGCGTCCGCAGGATACTCCGCGCTCCGGAGAATGTCTCCGGCAAGCTCGAGCGCGGTTCGCGCCTTGTCCGCATCGAGCGAGGCTGCGGTAACGGTTCCGCTCTCTGCGGAGGGCATCCGCGCAAGGTAGCTTTCAATTCCCATGAGCGCATGGTTTGCCGAAAGGGAGGTGCATTGCTTGTGCGCAAGATCTTCCGCGATCGCTTCCAGCAGCGCAGGTCCGATGTCCTTTATGCGCGAGGGGAAGTGCCGCGCGACAATGTCGAGGTAGATCGAGCGGTAGCACAGCGAATCTGCATACGGGCTTTCTTCCGGGTGCTTGAGCTCCCGTTTCACTTCCGAAAGAAGTCTTCCGGCTTCGAGATCCTGCCTGAGGATGGCCGAAGTCCCTGCAAGAAAGAGCCCGGCATAGCCTTCGGCCGCGTCCTTGTTGTCTTTCATGTCCTTGCGGAGCTTTTCGATGTACGGTGTTGCGATGGTGCCGCTGCGCGCAAGGAGGTAGCAGGCAAACGAGCGGTTTGCAAGCGAATACCAGTCCGTGCCGTCCGCATTTGCGACAGTCGCAACTCCCCGGATGCAGGCGTTGTAGAGCGTGTCGCTGACGTAGTAGCCGTGGTCTCGTGCGTCGATCAGGAAGAGCGTGCAGTAGTTATTCAGGTAGAGTTCCGAATTTGATTCGGAGGTCCAGGTACCGATGGTGCCGTCGGGGCGCAGGCGTGACTGGAGAATGGACACCGTGCTTTCGATCTTTGCCCGCGTTTCGGCTGGGTCGAGGCCCAGTTCCCTGACCAGGTTCGGGTAGAGGTAGGGCCAGGTAGCGCTCGTGATCTGCTCGGAGCACATGTACGGATAGTTTTTCAGATAGAACCAGAGACCTTTGGCAAGACCCGTCGGAAGGTACGAAACGCTGGCGTCGCGGATAGCGAACTCGTCGCGCACCTGACGGACGAGCGGCACGCGTAAGGTCTTGTCGCGGAC
>JALHET010000429.1:1052-4247 GCA_022839525.1 Lentisphaerota bacterium | reverse complement strand
GTGCGGATCGGCGCGGGGCAGACGCTCGATTTCGACCCGCTGGACTTCACGCCGGAGGGCGTGGCCGCGCTGGACAAGTACGCCATCGAAGAGACGCCGACATGGATGGAGGAATCCGACCTCGGGCTTTCCGCCCACGGCGTGCCGACGGCATGGTGGGACTGCGCCGCCGTTGTCTCGCGCCTGCCCGGACAGGGCGCGGTGACGGTGTCCGTCACCCGCGTGCAGCTCACCGGGCTGTCGCCCGCCTGCGTTGCCCGCACGGTGGCGACCGGTGCGGACGGCGTGGCCGTGATCACGGCCGAGGCGCTGGACGCAGCCCGCGCGCGGAAAACCGTGACGCGCCTCAACACCGCCACCCTGGGCGCCGAGACCTCGGTCTTCACCGCCGGGCGCGAGACGTCCCGCACGAACGCGCTGGGCGCGGCCTTCGCGTACCGCTATGACGGTTTCGGGCGGCAGACGGCGGTCACGCAAAACGCGGGGGATCGCGTCCTCCAGACCGTGACCGGATACCACGCCGACGGCGCGGTCGCGCACACCGCCGAAATCTGCGGCGGCGCGACCAACGCGACCGCATATTCGCCGCGCCAATACACCGGCTCGCCCGGCACCGCCTATCAGATCACCGTTACCGGCCCGCTCGGCAACGTGACGACCAATCACTACTCCGGCGACGGCACGCCCTACCGCTCCGGGGGCGCGGCATACCCGCACGCGACGGTGCGGGACGCCGACGGCAACCGGACGGAACTGCACACATGGCGCGACGAGGGTGGCCCGCCCGACGTCACGCGCTGGCGTTATGACTCGGCGTCGGGGCTTGTGACCAACAAGGTCTACGCCGACGGGCTGGGGCCGTCATACGCCTACACCCCGGACGGCAGGTTGTCGCGGCGCACATGGGCGCGCGGCGTGACTGCCACGCATGGATACAGCGACACCCCGGACGGGCGCATGCAGACCGTCCTGTATTCCGGCCCGACACCTAACGTGACCAACCGCTACGACCTCGCCGGACGGCTGGCCGAAGTCGCCGACGGCACCGGCACACGCTCTTTCGCTTACGACGCGCGCGGGCGCGTCACCGCCGAGACCAACGCGCTGGACACGTCCGAACGGCAATACGACGGTGTAGGCCGGTTGTCCTCTTTCAGTCAGGCATTGCCCGTTTACAGCGCGGAAACGTTCACCGTCTTTTATGGGTATGACGAATTCGGGCGCGTCGCCTCTGTTTCTTCTGCGGTGCCCGCGCTCGCCTTCGGTTTCTCCTATCTGCCCGGCACGGCCATGGTCTCTGGTATGACCGGCACGGCGGGACTTGGGCGGTCGGTCGCGTACGAGCCAGCCCGCAACCTCATAACGGCGGTCTCCAACTTGTGGGCCGGATCGCCTGTCTCGGTTTTCGCGTACACCAACGACGCCGCCGGGCGGCGCGTCTCGCGCAACACCGACAGCTTCAGTTACAACGCGCGTTCGGAAGTCATCGGCGCGGCCATCGGCACGAACAGCTACGGTTATGAGTACGATGCCGTCGGCAACCGCGTTTGGTCGGCGGCGAACAACCTGAACCGCCTCAACCAGTACACCGCCGTCACGCCTCCCATTGCCGTGGCGTATGATGCTGACGGCAACATGACGTACCTCGGAGAGTGGTATCACACATGGGACGCGGAAAACCGCCTTGTCCAGTCCCAACCGTACGGCCTCGCCACCAACGGCGCGATCATGGTCGACAACCGCTACGATTATCGGCACCGGCGGTGTTCAAAGACGGTGCGGCGGCTTAGCGGGCGCGGCGCGGGTTACCCGCTCGACCCGTCACAGCCGGGGACATGGGATGTTGTGGAAACCCGTACCTTTATCTATGACGGCTGGAACCTGACCGCCGAGGTGGTGGTTGACGCGCAGACCGGAACCACGAACGTGACCCGCTACCTCTGGGGGCCGGATCTGAGCGGCACCCTGCAAGGCGCGGGCGGTGTCGGTGGGCTGTTGGCCGTTGTGCGCAACGGCACGCCCTACTTCCCCTGCTACGATGCCAACGGCAACATAACGGATTATGTTGACAGTAACGGTGCCGTGGTCGCCCATCGCGAGTACGACCCGTTTGGCAAAACTATCGTAGCCACAGGATCACTTGTCCACGACCTCCATTTCTGGTTCTCGACCAAATACTTGGACGAGGAGACCGGATTTTATTATTACGGCTATCGTTTCTATTCGCCCGAACTCATGTGCTGGATCAGCCGAGACCCGATAGGAGAACGCGGCGGGTTGAACGAGTACGGGTTCGTGGAGAATGATCCGGTTAACAGGTGGGATCGGCTTGGGTTAAGTGTAGAAAACCAAGTCAATATAATTGGCGGTCTTGACTGGGAACAGTTTAAAAGAGAACGCGCCGCGTGGGGGGGAGGTCCAGATGACATCGGTTTGTCAATAGGAATCACCATGCTCGCGGACTATGAATGTACTACGTGTCCTGAGGATAAAAATTGTCGCACACTGACCATTGTCAAAGACACACACGTCATTGGCCGGGTGTTCTGGGCGAGACGTTATGAGTTGGGGGGAGAATATAGACAGCCTGGCAAAAAAGCGGGGTATGATATCAAGCGACACGAGCTAAGACATGTTGAGCACATGCTGGTTCAAGCGGGCAATTTTGATAGCATCCTGCACCGTTTAGCGGATGGCTCATGCGTAAGTTCCGCCTGTTGTTCACGAAAGAAGCGGTATTTAGATGCTACACGTCGCTATTACAAAAAAGTCGCTAATTATTATGATGCCCAGATGGATGATGAAGACTATGGAGAGAATCACCCTGACACATTGACCAAAGTCGAGGCGGCTAGGCAGGAGATGGAGGACGCACTGCGTTTGATGAGCGAAAGAGAAAGGGAAATGAATGAGAAGTGTAATTAAGTGGAGGCGGAACATGACACAAAAGTGTTTTGGTTTGATCGTTGTTGCTGCTTGCGTGGAATTAACCACACGGGTTGGTATCTGCGGGGTTGACCCTTTCTTGAAGGCTGACGGGGCAAAAAAAGAAACACAGAACACGTCAATAAGCAACTCCCTCTCATTCAAAGCACAGTCCAACGCTCTAGTTCTGGCGCATTCAATTATTGACGAGCGTTGTTTACGTTATGCCGCGTTTGAGTTTGTTTTCCCGCAGGAATCCGGGACGAACCA
>JALHET010000429.1:0-1026 GCA_022839525.1 Lentisphaerota bacterium | reverse complement strand
TTTCGACGCCTTGAATCCCGAAACTCGGGAAGATGCTCTGGAGACCATGAGGAGCGATCTGGAAATGCATGTCGAGACCACCCAAGACATGTGGAACTACACAGGCAAAAAACGTGCAGAGATGATAGCATGGCTATCTCCAGAAAAAATGCGTAAATGGTTTGTTCTCGCCGCGAATCGAAAAGCTCTGTTCTACAAGTTGCTGGAAGAGAGGATGGCCGAACGCAAAGAGGAACCAGAGAAACAGGCCGAGCGGCACACGAGATAATAACGATGCAAGCGATTACGCAAAGGTACAAGAAATGTGTTCTTGTGCTGCACGTTCGCGGAATCCAAAAACACCAACCAAGGAGGCCCCGCCATGAGTTTCGCAAGTGGTAACAAGAATGTCCTAAGGTACATTGAGTGGACGCTCCCGTCCTTATCAGTGTCCTCTCTGCCTCTTCACTTTTTTCTTGAATGGCCAGACTCACGCATGATTTTAATGTTCGGGAGTGCTGTTCTCCTCACGAGTGGGGTTATTTATGTTTTTGACAAAAGGCTGAAACCAGTGATTTATTCACTTGCAGTATTTTTCGGACACGTATTATGCTCGACGTAGGTCAAGGATACAAAAACACAATTGCGAAGGCTAAGCGTATTTCAGGCGGAGGAGACGCCGCCGGACGGCGCGTTTCCCGCAACGCCGACAGCTTCAGTTACAACGCGCGTTCGGAAGTCATCGGCGCAGTCATCGGCACGAACGACTACGGCTATGCGTACGACGCCATCGGCAACAGAATAGCAACCACAGAGGACACAAAGACCACAGAGTACCTTGCCAACGAACTGAACCAGTACACCCAAATCTCTGTGCCCTCTGTGTCCTCTGTGGTTAATCCAACTTACGACGCCGACGGCAACATGACGCGCCTCGGGGATTGGCGTCATACGTGGGATGCGGAGAACAGGCTCGTCCGTTCCGAACCGTACGGCTTTGCCACCAATGGCGCGGTCAGGCTGGAGTACGTCTACAACCACAAGAAT
>JALHET010000062.1 GCA_022839525.1 Lentisphaerota bacterium | reverse complement strand
AACGGGCTCCTCCAAGGGCACCCGGAAGACCGTAAAGAAAACAGCGGCCAAGAAAAAGACGGCGCCTCGTTTCACTTCGACGCGCAAACCCGTGAAAACCGCAAAAAAACCGATCTCGAAAAAAAAGAAAACCGCAGCAAACGCGAAGCCCGCGAAGAAAGTGGCTCCCAAAGCAAGACCTGTCAGGAAGGCCACGTCAACCGCTTTGTCCCCCGCACCAAAACGCGGCAAAAAAACCGTTAAAAAAACAGGTGCCCCCCCACAGGAAACCGCAGTCAAAACCGCAAGGAAGCCTGTTGCGGCTGCGGGATCAAAAAAAGCTCACTTCAGCAAAAGCGACCTTGCCCACTTCAAGCTCGAACTCCTGTCCATGCGGGACCGCATCACGGGACAGTCAGGAGCCATGCGTAACGCCGCCCTGCAGCGCACCGACGAGGTCAACCCCGAAGAGGATGGCACCGACGCATTCATGCGGCTCCAAACCCTCGAACAGGTCAGCAGCCAGCAACAGACTATCGCCAATATCGACGAGGCGTTGCGCTCTATCGAAAAAGGCGCTTACGGCGTGTGCGGCATATGCGGCGAGTTGATCAGCAAACCGCGCCTCACCGTCTTGCCTTTCGCCAAGAATTGCATCAGGTGCCAATCCGACATGGAGCGTCAGTTCCGGCCCGGCGGACGGAGATAAGGCATAGCCATGCGCGTCCCGCTGTTTGCCGCCGTGGTGGTGGTTGTCGACCAACTCACCAAATACTGGGCTGTCACCCGTCTCAGGCCAACCGGTTCGGTCAGCGTGATCCCCGGTTACTTCGATCTGAGCTATGTCGAAAACCAAGGCGCGGCCTGGGGAATGTTTGCGGGTCATCAGGTGTTTCTGATCGCCTTCTCCCTTATGACCCTTGTCTTTCTTCTCTGGAAACGCCGGCAGCTCTTCCTTCCGCTGTGGGGCAGCACGCTCACCATGTCTCTGCTCTTCGGAGGAATCATCGGGAACCTGATCGACCGCATCCGGCTGAATTATGTCATCGACTTTCTCGATTTCCATTGGCAGGGCGCCCACTTCCCCGCTTTCAATGTTGCCGACGCCTCCATCTGTTGCGGCGTCTTCCTTTTCATCGCGACCCAATGGCATCACGACCGGAAACAGGCCGCCACACGTTAACGGAAATTACCCCGTAACATGTCTCCCCCTTCAACAGCGTGGATTCTCGCAGGCGCGACCGCAACCGGCAAGACCGCCGTCGCGCAAATCCTGGCGGAGCAACTCGGCTGCGCAATCCTTTCGGCGGACGCGATGCTGGTCTACCGCGGCATGGACATCGGCACCGCCAAGCCCACTGCCGCCGCACGCGGCACCGTCCCCTACTTCGGTCTCGATCTCGCCACCCCCGCCGAAACCTTCAGTACCGGCCTATGGCTCGCGGACGCCAGACGCGCGTTCGCGGCGGCGGAGACGCTTTCCCCTGCCGCCCGCGACCCCCTACCCACGGCCAGCCTCATAGTCGCGGGGGGCACCGGCCTCTACATCAAAGCCCTCACAGACGGGCTCGGCGGCGCGGCCGCCGAGCCCGCCGAACGCGCCCACTGGCAGGCGCTTTTCGAACGGGAAGGCCTCGCCGCCCTCCAGAAGGCGCTTGCGGAGCGCGCCCCCGGCGCACTGGCGTCCCTCGCCGACCCCTCGAACCCCCGCCGGATCATCCGCGCGCTCGAACACGTCGCCGCATGCGGCGACCTCCCGGAACACTGGAAGCGCGCCGCGTCCGCGACCCCCATCGCCGTCCTGCGCCTGCCGCGCGAACACCTCCATGCGCGCATCGGGCGCCGCGTCGCCGGCATGTTCCGCCAAGGCCTCGTGGATGAGGTGCGCGCCTTGCGCCAATCCTACCCGGTCTGGTCCCCCACCGCCTCACAGGCCATCGGTTATGCCGAGGCCTGCGCCCTGCTCGACGGCACGCTCACACAAGACGAAGCGTCAGAACGCATTGTGATCCGCACGCGCCAACTGGCCAAACGCCAAGAGACCTGGTTCCGCCACCAGGCGCAGACGGTCTGGATCGACATCGATGAAGCCGACCCGCCGGCACGCATCGCACAGCGGGTACTCGGCATCTGGAGGCAATATGGACCCACACCCATCGTATCCCCCTGAACAGACCGTCTACCCCGACACGCCGCTGACCGTCAAGGAACTGCCGCAGGAGATGCGTCCGCGCGAGGAGTTCCAGCGGCGGGGCGCGGAGAACGTGCCCGACGAGATCCTGCTCGCCATCCTCCTGCGCTCCGGCGTACCGGGCAAGAATGTCACCGAACTCGCCCGCGAACTCTTGCGGCGTTATAACGGTCTTGCCAACCTTTCAAAAGCCGATTACGCTGAACTGCTCGGTTGCAAAATCAGGGGGATGGGTAAAGTCAAGGCCATGGAACTCGCCGCCGCCTTAGAGCTCGGCCGCCGCGCCGCACAGCAAGGACCCCGGCACGAGTCGCCCGCCATCCGCGAGCCGGAATCCGTTTACCGCATCGTAAGCCCGCTCGCACGCACGCTCCAGCAAGAGATCTTCTGGGTGCTGCTCCTCGACACCAAGAACAAGCTCATCGGCCAGCCGGTCGAGACTACCCGCGGCCTTCTCGACACCAGTCCCGTGCATCCGCGCGAGGTCTTTTCAAAGGCCATCCGCTACAGCGCCGCCTCCGTGATCCTCGCGCACAACCACCCCTCCGGAGACCCCACCCCGTCGAAAGAAGACCTCGACATCACGCGCCGCCTGATCGAGGCCGCGCGCATCCTCGGCATCCGTGTGCTCGACCACCTGATCATCGGCAAACCTTCAACCTCGACGCCCGGCTACGTCAGCCTGCGCGAAAAAAACCTTGTCGCCTTCGAGTGAGAACACCCTATCCCCGGTGAACTTCCCGCCCGGCCCGCTCTCAGTACAGACAGAGGAGGACGATGCCAACGAGAATCGCGGCCAGGGCGAGCGCTTTGCCAAGCAGATTTTTCTCGCGGAAAACCGCCGCGCCCACGAGAAACGTCACCACAACCGCAGAGCGGCGGATGAGCGACAACCGTGAAATGAACACTCCGGGCTCGCTCAGGGCCAGAAAATAAAACCAGTCGGCGCAAATCAGCAGAACGCCCACAAACGGGATGGTCCACCGCCACCGGAACGGGACGCGCTCGGGGAAAAACAGCTTCCGCCCCACCCAATACAGGCCCAGCAGCACGGTCAGATCCAGCGAGAACCAAAACTGCATCATCTCGCGGTCCATGCCGGCGCCCTGCAGCAGATACTTGTCGTACAGACTGGAGGCCGCACCCAACAGCGTGCCCAAAAAGACCTGCCGGATGCCCGGATGCCGGACAAACGAAATACCTTCCGTCTGCCCCGCCAGCGAAAACGCCAGATACCCGAGCAACACGCACGCCATGCCCACCCCTTGGACAAACGTCGGGATCTCACCGAACAGCGCCACAGCCCCGACCAGCGTCCAGAACGGTGCCGACGCCCGCAGCGGCGCAACGACGGAAATGGGCAGCGCACGCATCGCGTAGTAGACGAACGTCCATGAGCACCCGACCAGTCCGGCCTTGACGAAAATCAGTCCGCCCTCACGGGCGGTACATGCGGTCACGCAAACGAGCCGCCCCGCCAACGCAAGCGCCGCCGCATAAAAAAGAAAACCCGAAAGCGTGGCGAGAAAGAGTACGGAGATGACCGCGTTGTCCCGCACGCTGTGCTTCTTGGCCAGATCGTAAAAGGCCAGCAGTAGCGAAGAAAGCAGAATGGCAACCGTGACAGACAGGCTCATAGGCAAGACATCCCACAAACAACGGCGGCGAACGCTACTAAACCGGCACGTTCAGCACAAGCCTTTGTTTGGGCATTAGACCCATACCTCGTTTTCGGATTTTGTTTCGCCCCGGTTTTTCGTAAACTGGTTGCACTTTTTTAACGGTGCTTAGAAATAAGGATCCCATTATGACAACGAGAATTTTACCCGCGCTGCGCGGGCTGATGTCCAATCAACGAACCCTCCCGCGCCTCAAACGCGCCGAGCCTGACGGCAAAGAATCCGTGGTTTCCATCCCGCCCGGATGCACCGATGTTCCGGAAGCCTTGCGCGCGCAACTGCCCGCAGGCGCCAGTCGCGTCACGGTCGATACGCTGGGCACCTATGCGGCCGAGTTCTCCAAAGTTCATGGACGGGTGGCGGGCAAGATCGCCGTCGTCACCGGCGCGGCCCAAGGCTTCGGGTTTGAAATCGCCACCGACCTCGCCCGGCAGGGCGCGTGGGTGGCGCTCGCCGACATCAACGTCGACGGCGTGAACGCCGCGGCCGCCAAGATCAACGCGGACTGCGGGCGTGAGGCCGCGATCGGCGTCGCCGTCAACGTCGCGGATGCCGATTCGCTCAAGGCGGCGTTGGAACAGGTCGTCGCGGCCTTCGGCGGCGTGGATCTCTTTGTGGCAAACGCGGGCGTGCTGCGGGCAGGCAGCGTGAAAGAGCTGTCGGTCAAGGATCTCGACTTTGTGACCAACGTGAACTACAAGGGCTATTTCCTCTCGGTCCAAGCGGTTGCGCCTATCATGGCGCTTCAGCACCAGACCGTTCCGGGGGTGTGGTTCGACATCGTGCAGATCAACAGCAAGTCCGGGCTCGCCGGCTCGAACAAGAACGGCGCATACGCAGGCTCCAAGTTCGGCGGCATCGGCCTCACGCAGAGCTTCGCGCTGGAACTGGTCGAGGACGGCATCAAGGTCAACTCGATCTGCCCCGGCAACTTCTACGATGGCCCCCTGTGGTCCGATCCGCAAAAAGGCCTGTTCAAGCAGTATCTGGACAGCGGCAAGGTGCCTGGCGCGAAAACCTTCGCGGACGTGAAAGCGTTCTACGAGGCCAAGGTCCCGATGCGCCGCGGCTGCACCACACCCGACGTGATGAAGGCGATCTACTACCTGACGGAGCAGGCCTATGAGACCGGCCAGGCCATTCCCGTCACGGGCGGGCAGGTGATGCTGTCATAGTTGGCGGGCAGACGCGGCGGCGAGCACCCCGTCGCGCAGTTCCAGCACGCGGTCACAGAGCGCGGCGGTCTCGGGCGAATGGGTGACCATCACCAGCGCCAGCTCGTGCGTACAGGACAAGCTGAACAGCAACTCCATAATCTGCGCGCCGGTCATGCGGTCAAGGTTGCCGGTCGGCTCATCCGCGAGGATAAGCGCAGGCTCATTGATGAGCGCACGGGCCAAGGCCACGCGCTGCTGCTCGCCGCCCGAGAGTTCCAGCGGCATGTGCGTGGCCCGGTCCGCCAGCCCCACCTGCTCCAGCAGGGTCAGCGCCCGCTGGCGCATCTGCTGCCGCGTGATCTTCAGTGCCCCGGTCATGGCCGGCAGCATCACATTCTCGGTCACATCCATCTCCGGAAGCAGATGGTACGACTGGAAGACGAACCCGATCTGGGCCGCGCGCACCGCTGTGCGCAGACGCTGCGAGACCGCATACAGCGCGTGCCCGCCGACACAGACCTCCCCCGCATCAGGCCGGTCTAACCCGCCCAACACATGCAGCAGCGTGCTCTTGCCCGCGCCGCTGCGTCCCACTATCGCCACGCGCTCCCCTTTGCCGACACGGATTGACGCGCCCTTGAGCACCTCCACCCGCTTGTGGGGCAGCGTATAGGTCTTGTGGAGATTGGTTGCTTCGAGCATCTTCCGCTTCCCGTTCGGGCAGGGCATGTGCCGTGCCCTATTCTTTCCTCAACGCCGTAACCGGATCCATGCGCGCGGCACGCCAGGCGGGCAGGAAGCTCGCCACCGTGCAGAACACGATCACCGAAACGGCCACATCCGCCACCTCACCCGGGATCACGCGCCACGGTATTTCCGCCAGCCCGTACACGCTCTTGGGGAACACCTCGACCCCGAGCCGCGCCAAAAAGGCCACCAGCACATGCAGGTTCTCAAGGATCAGCAAAGCTGCGACGATCCCCAGCGCCGTTCCGATGAGGCACTGTATCCAGCCGTGCAGCACAAAGGCGCCCATCACCTGCCGCGACGAGAAGCCGAGCGCCTTGAGCAGCCCGATCTCGTCCGTCTTCTGGACGGTCAGCACAATCAGCGTGTTGGTCACGCAGAAAATCGCAACGACGGTGATGAACATCAGCAGGATCACCATCATGTTCTTTTCAACCGCCAAAGCGTTGAAGAGCTGGCTGTCAATCTCCCGCCACGTGCGGACCGTGTAAAAAGGAATCAAGGTGCGCACATGGTCCACAACCTTGCTGAACTCCGCCGTGTTCTGTGGATCGTCGACTTTCAGGTGGATGGAGTAGACCCCGGATTTCATGCCCATCAGATCGCGCGCCACCGCGATGGAGGTGATGATGAACCCGGAGTCGAAGTCGCGCTGCCCCGAATCGAAAATCCCTGTGACCGTCAAGCGTTCAGGAAAATAGACCTCGTCTTTCGTTACCAGGTTCATCGGCGAATAGACGAGGATGTCATCGCCCACCATCACCCCAAGTTCCCCGGCCAAGTCGACCCCCAACACCGCCGAGTCGCCCTCGATGTTGAACGCGCCCGCCGCCAGCCGGTCGAGTTTCATCACGCGCCGCACGCGTTGCGGATCCGTTCCGACGATCAGCGGTGCCACGACGCGACGGCGATGCTCCACCAACACACGCGTTTCAAGACCCGGCGATGCGGCCAACACGCCCGGAACCATTTCCAGCCGGCGGCAGAGCGACTCCTCTTTCTCAATGACCCCGCCGCCGCCCGGCGTGATCGTGATATGGGGCTTAAAGTCGAGGATCTTCTCTTTCCACATGTCCCCGAACCCGGTCATCACCGCGCGCACGATAATAATGATCGCCACGCCAAGCACCACCCCGATCACGGAGATCAGCGTTACCACCGATGTGAAAGACCGCTTAGGCCGGAGGTATTTCAGTGCGAGAAAAAGTGAGAAGGGCATGGCAAACCGTTCATTCGTGCTTTAGGCTCATCAGTGCGCGGACAAAAACCTGATCCGGCTCGGCTCATGCACGAACGAACATCTTTACAGATTCCCGGTGTCCACTTTGATGTCTTCCGTGTCGGTCGACGTGGCGGTGATCTCTTCCTCGGCCTGCACCGCCTCTTTACTGGTTGTCGGCAGATACCGGTAATAGACCATCAGCTGGAGCGCGGCCAAGCACGTGTCCATGACCGGACGGTCAGAGTGGACATCCGCGTTTTCCCACCAGCCGACATCACACAGAAGCCCCTTGTCATTTTTGATGGCGTCTTTCGTAACCGCCTGCGCCTTGACGTAGGCCGGCTTCATCACCTTGTTCCAGTTGGACCAGTGCTTCCCGCCCTGATGGAATTTGCACTGGGTGGCATAGTAGTAATAATACTGCGGCGAGAGGGTATAAAACATTCTCTCTTCGGGAGGCACGGTTTTCGCCAGTCTGCTTTTCGCAACCGAAAGCGCCGTTTGATTCTCTTTCAGATCCTCCTTGCGGATTTTTTTCATCTCTTCGATAAGCGGCCCGTAACTTGAAAAAGACGGCACCCAGGTTTCCATGACCTGCAGGCCTTTTTTGCATTCCGGCTCGTTCGATGCGCCCAACAGCTGCATACACAGCGTTCCGACGCTCGTGAGCCCTCCGGTTCCGGGGCCACAATAGCCGAACCCGCCGTTCGGGGCGGCGTTCTTTTTGAACCCCTTCACCGCAAGCTTGATGGCCTTATCCAACCCCTCATGGTGGAGTTTGGCCAGTTGGGCGGCTTTGAGTGCCTGTGCGCACCAGCCCATGTATGAGGTGTCGTCACGGTACTTGCCGGTATCCTTGTCCGGGGCCGGATCCATATTATAGGTCCAGCCGCCTGTCGGGTGCTGTCCCTTGATCAGCGGGTCGAGCGCCTTTTCCGCAGCCACCTTGACGTTGGGGTTGAGGGTCATCCCATACGCCTCGCACAACGCATACGTGGCGATCGGATGATCGTAGTTGCCGGGGATACGTCCCGTCTCCTTGTTCTGCACGCGCATGAGATACTCAAGCGCCTTTTGGATCGTTTCCCCGAACTCGACCGACTCGCCGGGCTTTTCGCCATGCGCGAGAAAGGTCAGGATGGCCAAGCCGGTCATGGCCACCTTGCTGTTCTTCCACGAGCCATCCGTCAGCTGGTTCTTTTTCAGCCATCTCAGGGCGCGCATTACCGCGTCCTCTGTTGTCCGGTCGCCGCCGAAACGCGCGAGTTGTGTGCCGCGCGTGCCAGTATTGCGGGTGGTGCCGTAAATGTTTTTAAGGATGACCGGGCTCTTCACCGTCATCACCGCCTCGAAGGCCTGAGGCTGCGGGCTCACCGGCTGGTTGGGAGCAGCCGGCATGTCGGAACTGACCGAAACATTCGGGCTGTTGATGGGGATATCGATATCCATGTCCTCAATCTGCTCGTCGGGTTTTTCGAACTCCTCGATCTTGTCCAGATCCTTGATCTCTTCGGCTTCGAGAACCTGCGTTTCGATCACACGGTCGGGGGCCACCGCGCCGCCTTCCATGACCAGCAGCATGCAGATGCTGAAAACTGGCAACAGGATGGCGGTGAGCGGAGCGGAAAGCCGCTGCATCTCAATCACAGCCGCCTTATACTCTCTGGATTGGCGCGGCGCCTTCAGCCCGGTGAACATCTTCTTCATCCGGCGGAGGAACGTCTCTTCCTTAAACATCTCGAAGATCGCTTCGAGTTTCGCGTCCACCTCGGTCATATCCACATTGCTTCTCATGTCAAGATTCCTTAATCACATACTGAAAATCGACAGGTTAGTCATGCCGTGCTTGTAGCAGACATCCAGCACTTGGATCAGAAAAGCATGGGGCGAATCGGATGTGCATTTGATGATGACCATCGCGGTTTTACTGTACCCCGACAAACGCTCGATGCTGCGGTCCAACTCCTGAATCCGCATGGGGCGCCCGTTAAAAATGAACCCCTGAGGCGCGATAATGACATTGATGAGTTGCTGCTGCTGTTCCTTCACCCGTTCATCCGTGCTCGCCGCGGGGCGTGCCGCATCCAGCTTCGACAGGATGTCTTCCTGCTTCAGCGTCACGACAAAGAAGATGAGGAGCTGGAACACCACATCAATCATCGGCGTCATGTCCAGCTTGGGGCTC
>JALHET010000428.1 GCA_022839525.1 Lentisphaerota bacterium | reverse complement strand
CGTCTGGTGCGTGACGGTGACGAACCTCACGCCGAACGCGGCGGTCGCGGTCGGATCGCTCGCGCCATACGGCGTCAACGACCTCTACGCTGACAAGGACGGCAAGCTCTATCTCTGGCTACCCAATGCCTACTACGACTTCTCGGCAGGTGGTACGAATTACGAAGCGACCGTCAGCGACGCGAACACGACGGCGACCCAGAAGGTGCCTCCGGCGCCGCGCGCCTACATCACCTTCTCGAGCGAGAGTGCGTTCACAGTCAAGCCGACGGAGGAGACGTGGGACGGGACGCTCCAGTATTCGACGAACGCGACGGACTGGGACGAGTTCACCACCGCAGGCGCGAACGCCGCGAATAACGGCAGCGGCACGTACACGCTGTACCTCCGGGGGACGAACAACACCGTCATCACCGGCGACTACTATGCGCCCGCCTGGACGATCACCGCCGACGGCGCGGTCGCCTGCTCCGGCAACATCGAGACCCTGCTCGACTACACGACGGTGCTGGCCGGCCAGCACCCGGCGATGGGCAACTGGTGCTTCGCGAATCTCTTCAAGGATTGCACGGCGCTCGCGGGCGCGCCGGAACTGCCGGCCACGAACCTGGCCAGCCGCTGCTACTGCAGGATGTTCGCCGGCTGCACGGGGCTGACCGAGGCGCCGGAACTGCCGGCGACGACGCTGGCCGACTCCTGCTACTACTCCATGTTCCAGGGCTGCACGGGGCTGACGAACGCGCCGGCCTTGCCGGCCGAGACGCTGGCCGACTCCTGCTACTACTACATGTTCGATGGATGCGCGAACATGACAAACGCGCCGGCCCTGCCGGCCGCGACGCTGGTTCCCAACTGCTACTACGGCATGTTCTTCGAATGCACCGCCCTGACGGAGGCGCCCGCGCTGCCGGCCACGAATCTGGCTCAGGGCTGCTATGCCAGCATGTTCGGCTGGTGTTCGGGGCTGACGCAGGCACCGCCGCTGCCGGTCGAGACGCTGGCCCCCAATTGCTACAGCAGCATGTTCCGTGGCTGCACGAGCCTGACAGAGGCGCCGACGCTGCCGGCGACCAACCTGACCGCCTACTGCTATGCGTCCATGTTCTCCGACTGCACAAGCCTGACGAACCTGCCGGCGCTGCCGGCGAGGAACCTGGCGTATAGCTGCTATGCGTCCATGTTCAAAAACTGCACGGGGATCAAGCTGTACACCGAGGGCTCCGGGCCGACCTGGGGCATCCCCGAGGGCGCGACTCCCTCTACGGACTGGAACAAAACCATGCTTGAGGGCACGGGCGGCGGCTTCACCGGCGATCCGGTCATCGGCACCGTCTACTACTACGATCCGACGATTCCGCCCCCGTCGACCGCGTACATCACCTTCTCGAGCGCGGACACCTTCACGGTCACGCCGAGCGCGGTGTCGTGGGACGGATCGCTTTTCTACTCCACCAACACGACGGACTGGATCGAGTTCGACAGGGACGGCGCAACCGCGGCGCTGGACAGCGGTTCCGGCGAATACCGGCTCTACTTCCGCGGCACGGGCAACACCCTCATCACCGGCGGCAATCTGGCCTACTGGGAGATCAACGCCGCGCCAGCCACGGTCGACTGCTCGGGCAACATCGAGACGCTGCTCGACTACGCGACGGTGGACGGCGGCGGACATCCGGCGATGATCGCCAACTG
>JALHET010000061.1 GCA_022839525.1 Lentisphaerota bacterium | reverse complement strand
GGGGTCAAGCTATCGGTCTTGAAATGGCGGGGTTTGATTGTATCGGCGCAATCGAGATCGATCCAGACTGCTGCGCCACTCTCCGGCTCAACCGCCCTCATTGGCCAATTATTCAGGCTGATATGCGTGAAGTGGATGGGCGTCCATGGGAAGGGGCGGATCTTTTTGCCGCAGGTGTCCCGTGTCCGCCCTTCTCTGTCGCAGGCAAACAACTGGGAGCGGATGATGATCGTGACATGTTCCCTTCAGCCCTCAAACTGATCGCCGAAATCCATCCACGAGCGGTGTTACTTGAAAACGTTCCCGGTTTTGCTTCCGCAAAGTTTAGCAACTATCGCAAAAACCTTCTTTCTTCACTTGAGAAACTCGGATATGAAGCAGACTGGCGCATCCTCGAAGCGGCTGACTTTGGTGTTGCTCAGCTTCGCCCTCGTTTTCTGCTTGTAGCCATGAAGCCGGAGTACATGCGACACTTCTTTTGGCCGGAGCCTTCAGATAAAAAAGCTACGGTCGGGGAGGTTCTTTTTGATCTGATGTCCTCAAATGGATGGAAAGGTGTACACGCATGGGCCAAAAAAGCCAGTGCGGTTGCCCCAACTGTCGTGGGCGGATCAAAAAAACACGGCGGGCCAGATCTCGGCCCTACGCGCGCGAAACTCTGTTGGCGAAACTTGCACGTTGACGGCAAGGGTATTGTTGCAGAAGCCCCCGATAAGAACACTCCCTTTGATTTCATGCCGCGCCTTACTGTTCGCATGGTCGCCCGTATTCAGGGTTTTCCAGACACATGGAAATTCCACGGTAAGAAAACAGCTTCCTACCGGCAGGTTGGGAACGCTTTTCCTCCTCTTGTCGCCAAAGCAGTTGGCGAAGCGATTCGAGACGCTTTGAATCAAAAGATTTACCCGATTACAAAAGCTGGTGCTGTTGCCCAACTCCGACTGCTCGAAAAAGCGGACAAAGGCAAAACGAAAAAAAAGAGAACCGTATGAATCCTCACGAGCCTTTAATCTTAACCGAACGGAAAAAGTTCCATGCCGGATTACTCGCCTCAGTCATAACAGTCAAGGGTGGTGTTCCTTCAATTGCCGACAAAGATAATTGCTTGAGTGTGAAAATTGCCTCTGCAATAATTGCCCAAATTGGCACATCTACTGAAAGAGATCGGATTGCAGCCCAGACATCCGGGGATACTTTTGAAATTGCTTGTGCCGCCTTTCTCACGGCAACATTCGGATCTTTATTGCATTTCAGGCCTGGCAGTTGGACCATCCAAAGAGTTAGCCGCAGAGGAGACGGCATTTCCGGTTTTGACCAGTATGTTCATCTCAGGGATCTTGCCAATCTCTGTGGAACGGATAAAGCTCTTGCGACATCAATAGGCATGGATTATCTTATTTGCCCTGATATCGTCATTCTTCGAAATCCGGAACTCGATAAGGTTATTAACCAATCAGGCCTTGTTGTGGATCATCAGTGTTCAAATCTCACTCCCATAAGAAGAGCCAACTCCGATCTTCCCATTCTTCACGCCAGCATTTCATGCAAATTCACGCTTAGAAGTGATCGTGCCCAAAACGCACGGTCTGAAGCACTTAATTTGATTAAGAACCGTAAAGGGCAGACGCCTCGCATTGTCGTTGTTACGGCAGAACCACTGCCCAGTCGGTTGGCTTCTTTGGCGATGGGTACTGGCGAGATTGATTGCATTTATCATTTTGCGCTACAGGAATTAAAACAAGCTGTCTCACAAAATGGTCACGAAGACTCCCAAGAACTCCTGCACATTATGATCGAAGGTAAACGCCTCCGTGACATCGCAGATTTACCACTAGACTTAGCAACCTAGTCATGTTCGTTTCATGTGTGTGTCTGTGGTGCAGCGCGATTTGTTTTTCATTTTCCGTGTACACACTCATCATACTTTTCCTCCTTTGGCTCGCCACCAACGCGGCACACACTGCGTGGGTTGAGACACGCCGGTTTTTCTGGGAAAGCCGCCTCACGCGCAGGCCGGACGGGCTTCTGCCCGATGCCGCCGCCTTCAGGGTCGGGGACGGCCCGCTCGCCGTGCTCTTCATCCACGGCTTTGCGGACACGCCCCGCGTCTGGCAGCGCATGGCGAAACGCCTCGCCGCCAAAGGCCCCTTCGCCTGCCACGCCATGCGTCTGGCCGGGAGTGCCGAGCCCGCCGCCCGGGCGAAGAAACAGTCACTCCGGATCTGGCGGGCGCAGGTTGCCGACGAGATCGCCCGCCTGCGTGAAACCCACCCGGCGGTCTGGCTGGCCGGCCACTCGATGGGCGGCGCACTCGTGCTGGACGCTGCGCTCCGCCACCCCGATCCGGTTGCGGGCGTGGCCGTGTTCGCGCCGCTGATCGACGTGTCGCGCAAGCAGTCCCCGCTCCTGCCCCCGGACGTCTGGTTCCGCATCGCCCGCATCGCGCTTTGCCTTTCGCCCACCTTCGAGTCCCCGTTCTCGGCCGATGGCGTGGCCTCAGACGATCCGTCCTTCACCTACAAGCGCGACCGTTTCATCCCCTTCTGTGTCTACCTCAGCCTGTTCGAGCTGATCCGCTCCAACCGCGCCCAGGCGGGACGCCTCCAGAAGCCAGTGTTCGCCGTCACCTCCGGACGCGATTCTGTGGTGGACACCGCCGCCGCGCTGCGTTGGCTCGCCGGATGCCCGGGACCGAAAGAGATCCGGAACCTGCCGGATGCCGGGCATGTGATCCCGCTCGAGCCCGGCTGGGAATCGCTCACCGACGATCTCGCCGCTTTCATCCAGAAATCCACCAGCATAGGTAAAAAAACATGACTCCTGTTTCACATCTGTACGGTTCAGGCTTAGCGGTTTTAGCCTTGGCAATGCTGTCCGCCACCGCCGCTCCGGATGAAGGCCTTATCGGCCATTGGCCGTTTAATGAGTGTCGCGGCGCGGACTCGGCGGACGCAGGACCGTTTAAACGGGATGCGCGGTTCTCGAATGCGGCCTGGGCAAAGGGCGCGTTCGGCTGTGCCGTCAAGACCGGGCCGTCGAACTCGCAGGTCATCATCCCCCCGTTGCCCGAGCTGGACGGTTCAAAGGAGATGACGCTGTCGGTCTGGGTGTATTGGGAAAACCCGGACAGCCAGTACCCGAACATCCTGACCACCGGCTGGGGTTTCGGCGGGTTCATGTTCTTTGTGAATCGCCAATCCGTCAGTTTCCGGATCGGCCGACGTGAAAACGTCGGACCGGACGCCAAGCCCCTGTGGATGGAGGGGGGTGTCGGCATGCTGTCCCGAATCCGGACAAAGGAGTGGACGCACCTCGCAATGACCTTCAGGCAACCGGACATAACGACATACGTCAACGGCCGTCTTGCGGCAAAAGGTAAATGGGACTACCCGATCCGCATGACGGAGGAAATCGTGCTTGGCCAATGGAACACCGAGAAAAGCCACGACGGCTTGATCGACGAACTCCGGATCTATAAGCGGGCTCTCACGCCCGGGGAGATCGCCGTACTCGCTCAACCCGGCGTCCGGGCGGAATCCAAAGAATACCAGACTGTTCTGGACGGGGTGCTGCCTCAGCCGATTCTGACGCTCGAGACGCGCTGCGCCAAGATGACTATCGGCGACAACGCCTCGATGCTGTCCCTCGACCAGAAGGGCGCTGCGCCCAAAAATCTCATCGACGGCCAGGCGGCGCTCATCGAGATCGCCACCAAGGCGGGACAGAAGCTCAGGCCGCGCCGCATGAGGCTCGACAACGGCTTGCTCGTCTGCGACTTCCCAAGCGGGCAGGCAAAAGTCCGGGCAAGGGCCAAGGGCGAATACTTCACGTTCACCGCCGAGGAGCTGACCGTGCCGGACGCGGAATCGTTCACCTTCGTCCAGCTCATACCAACCTGCCGCACGTCTACCAGCAGCATGGCGGGACTGATGGCGGACGACGAATCCGGCCTCTGCCTGCGCAGCCTGTCACTGGCGGTCGACTGCGCCTTCGGTCTGGCGGTGTCCGCCAAGACCACCGCGGAACACGGACTGACCGGCCACAGCGCCGCCATCGCCGCCGGATCCCGCGCCGAACTGATCCCCATGCTGCAGAGCATGGCCAACAGCGAGAACGTCCCCAAGTCGCTTCACGGCGGGCCTTGGGCGTCCTCTTCCGACATGGTCCGCCTCTCCTACCTCTTCGTCTTCGAATCGTTCGACAAAACAGACTTCTGGATCGAAATGGCCCGCCGGGGCGGCTTCGGCATCATCCATTTCCGCGAGCCCTGGTATACGACCCTCGGAACCTATAAACCCGCCGAGAAGTTCTTCCCGAACGGGCTAGACGACATGGTGGCGATCGCGGACAAGATTCACGCCGCCGGGCTCAAGCTCGGCCTGCACACGCTGACGGGGTGCATCCATCCGGCTGACCCGCTGGTCACGCCCGCTGCTCCCGCAGACCTGATCGCGTCGGCCCGCTACACACTCGCCCAACCGCTTCCGGCTGACGGCAAGGTTCTTTATGTCAACGAGAAGCCGGTTCCGGGACACGATCTGGTCTGGACCTACAGCGGCAACGGGAACGCCATCCGGATCGGAACGGAAATCATCCGGTACTCGCGGATCTCCCGCGACCCGCCCTACGCCTTTCTCGATTGTGAACGCGGCGCGTTCAAGACCGCCCCGCAGGCGCATCCGCAGGGCGCCGAAGCCGATTACCTCCAGCAGCGCTACCTGGCCTTTTATCCCCAGCCCGACAGCAAGCTGGCGGACCACGTCGCGGAGAACATCGCGAAAGTTTACAACGCCTGCAAGGCCGACTTCATCTACCTGGACGGCTCCGAGGGCATGGGCAGCCGCTACAACATCGACGCCATGCGCTGGAAGATCTTCTCGAAGCTGCACGGCGGGATGTCCGAAGCGAGCTGCGGGGGCCACAACAACTGGTGGTTCCACTCGCGCCTCGGTGCGTGGGATTCGACCTCTTGGGCATTCAAGCAATTCCATGACCGTCATATCGAGCGTACGCAGCGGTGCCGTTTGAACCATCTCCTTGAACCCCAGCTCGGCTGGTGGTGGTTCAACGGCCCGCGGATCCAGTCGCGCGGACAATTCATGGACGAGGCCGAGTACTTCGCGGCCAAAAATCTTGGCCTCAACGCACCTATGTCGATTAACGCCATTACTTATTCGCGTCCCTCCGGCAACCGCCGCGCTATTGACATGCTGACGGTTCTCGGCTGGTATGAACAGCACCGCCTCGCCAACTATTTCGATGCGTCAACCGTCGCGGCCGTCGGCGAGCCCGGCAAGGATTTCCGCCTGCGGCTCGACGGCAACGGGCATTGGCGGTTCACGCCGGTACACATGCGGGAGCGCCGCGTCGCCGCAAGCGGCAACGGCTCCGCGACATGGACGACTGACAGCCCGCATGGCGGGCAACCTTTCCGCGGCCGCATCGAGGCCCTGTACACGGTTGCCCCGGCCTCGTCCCGCGATGCGATGGTCATTGCGGACTTCAGCGATTTGGCAACCATCCATGATCGCAGGACCGCGGCGACCGTCACGCAGACACTGGGCGTCGAGACAAACGACACGCGCGGCGGCGCAAGAAACCTGCGGATCAAAGCGGAAAACGCCGCCACCAGCTCACGCGGCGCGTGGTCACTGCTGGGCCATGTTCATCCCTTCCCTTACTTCAACCTCAAGGGCAAACGCGGATTCGGCATCTGGGTCAAGGGCGACGGCTCCGGCGCGCTTCTGAACGTGCAGCTGCAAACGCCGCGCGAATACTCCGGCACCGCCTCCGACCATTACATCGATCTGGATTTCACCGGCTGGCGTTATGTCGAACTGCTTCTCCGCGAACGTGACACCGCGCGGCTTTACGATTACGTGTGGCCCTCGGTGGCAGACCAGTTCCACAGGGACGTGGATATCGCACATATCTGCCAGATCAACCTGCTGCTCAACGCCATTCCGGCCAAGGGTCGGGTCGACATCGTCGTCGGCCCGCTGCTTGCGCTCCCGGTTCTGAAAGGCGAGCTGACGGACCTGACCTTGACCGTCAACGGCAAACGCCTGCTGATCCCGGTAACCATGACTTCCGGTGATTATGTCGAACTGGAGGGGCCCGACGGCGCGGCGCGGTTCGCGGAAAACGGCACGCTGATCCAACGCTTTACCCCGCAGTATCCGGATGGCGTACCGGTGATGAAGACCGGCGGCAATACGCTGGCCTTTAGCGCCACGTGCGACAAAGGCTCTTCCGCACGGGCCATGGTGACGGCTGTCACACTGGGCGAGCCGTTCGGCACACGCGCCAAGGATGTCGACTGGTCTTTTTTGAAACGCGAATATGAGCTGCCCCGGGTGATCACGGCGATTGACGGCGTCGATAACCGCTGGACGTTCACGCGGCGCGACGAGGGCGGCCAAAGCCCCGGCGACAACGCCTCGCTCGAATTTGAGATTCTTGTCCAGCAACCTGAGGCGGCGGGTGCTGAGCTGTCCGGGCCAACGCTGACGGTCAACGGCACCGCTGTGCACTTTCCGGTCTCGCTGTCCGGCGGCGATTCCGTGGTTTGCCGGAACGGCATGGACTGGATCCACTTGGATCAGGCCGGCAAGACCCGCGCGTCAGGCCGCCTCGCATCCCCGGTTCCGGCACCCCGGCCTGGGGTCAACGACCTTTCGCTGAGTTTTGAGAACCTTGACGGTAAGGGCTTCTATGTGACGGTGAACTGCGTTAAAGTGTACCCGTAAGCGATCGGGAGGATGAGATGTCCATGAACACACTACGTTATGTTGTTGGGTTAGCTTTCACGGTTTTGGTTCTTGATGCGGCGGCAACGGGTCCGGCCGAGCCTCCAGCAGTCATTCAACAGCGTCTGGCGGCACGCAGCGACTGCCTCGCCTGGCACCGGTTCGGGGATATCCCGGCTGGACTGACTTTCAAGCCTGCCCCGGAAAACGACCCCGCCGTTGCGACCGACGGATGTTTTGACGGACAACGCGCCACCCGCATCTTTCATGGAAAGATGGAAGGCCCCGTGCTGGACATCCCGGAGACGGGCTTCACGCTCTGCTGCTGGCTGAAGGTCAACAAGCTCGAGGAAGTGGACCGCGGCGGCTACAAACGCACGGGCGGCGGCATCATGGCGTGCGGCAGCGGCTACTATAACGGGTGGCGCCTGCTCGTGTCGCCGGGCAATGCGGAGATCAACTTCGCCATCGGGCGTCCGGAGGGGAGCACCGGGGTCGGCAGCGCGGGTTTCCTCACGACCGGGGAGTGGCACCATGTGGCGGTGACTTGGGACCGCAAGACCCTGGCGCTGTGGGTCGACGGCGTGCCACGGGCAGAAACGACCAACGCGATCCCTTACCATCCCGCCGCAACGGTCAAGAATTTCCGGATCGGCGAGTGCGATGAAGGGACGGGCGTTCTCGATTTCGAGATCGCCGACCTCGGGTTCTTCAGCACCGCACTCCCCGGCGAGGCTTTCGAGGAGTTGGGGAATCCCGGCGTTCTGCTGTCGCGGCAGCTGACGGCGCTTCTGCGCAACATGCCCGCGCCGCCGGGCGGAGCCCTGTTCCGTAACATGCGGGAGCGGCGCTACCGCAAAGCCTTCGACCCGCTGTTTGCCCTGACGGGCCGCAAGGACACGCCCGCGTCCCGCGAGGTTCACTCCTACGCGCAATTGCTTGTGGCCGCGAGCTTCCTGCGGAGCGGCGACCGGGACAGCGCGGAAAAACTCTTCCGGGAAGTCGCGGGGGATGAAGCGGCCCCGCTGCAGCACCGCGCCCGGGCGATGTTGGCGCTGGGCGACCTGCCGCGGGACCGCCGCGACTACACAGCCGCCCGCCGCGAGTACGAAAAAACGCGGGATTTCTTTGTGGCGAAGCACGAGGCGTTCCGGGTCGAAGCGCTCGCCCGGCTGCGCGACATCGAAACGCTTGAGGACGGCGCGCCTTTCCGCAACGAGCGGCGGCGGCGCATTGACCGCACCGACCGCGCCACGCCCTGGTTCTACCTGGCCCCGGACGGCGACGACGCGAACCCCGGCACCGCGGCACGCCCGTTCCGGACGCTTGAACGCGCGCGGGATGCCCTGCGCGAACGGCGCAAGTCGGAGCCGCTGCCCGAAGGCGGCGCGGCCATCGTCCTGAAGGGCGGCGTCTATCCACGGCTGGAGAAAAGCTTCGCGCTGGAGGCCGGGGATTCCGGTACGGCGGCGGCACCTGTCGTGTACCGCGCCGCCGCCGGCGAGCGGCCCATTCTGCGGGCGGGGCACGCCGTCGCTGGGTTTGTGCCCGCGGCAGACAGTCCGGCCGTGCGGCGCATCCCGGCAGCCGCGCGCGGGCATGTCGTGCAGGCGGATCTCCGCGCGGCCGGCATCACGGATTACGGCATGCTGACGCCGCGGGGCCAGGACTACTTCGGAAAACTCGCCGGTGTGAATGTGCCGGCCCACATGGAATTGTTCTTCGGCGGGGTCGCGATGCCGCTGGCGCGCTGGCCGAACGACACGCCGAAAATGAGCGAACGCTTCGCCCTTGTCGACCTTGGCGACCAGGAAGCGGTCCGCCTCGAAGGGCGGACCTTCGCCAAGAATTCCGACATCTTCTACTACACGGACGAACGGCAGGACGCTTGGGCGAACGAGCCCGACCCCTGGCTGTTCGGCTACTGGCAGTATGCCTACTTCTCCTCGTACCGAAAAATCCGGAGCGTGGAACCGGAGAAGAACCGGATCAGGATCGACTGGAACCTGCCTCCCGGATCGAAGGTCGAGCCGAACGTCGTCAAAGGTTCCGGCTATCAGGGAATCAACCTGCTCTGCGAACTGGACAGCCCGGGCGAGTGGTATTTGGACCGCGGCACAGGCCTGCTGTATTTCTGGCCGCCGACACCCGTCGGGCGCGCCGAGGCGCTGGTGTCCATGCTCGAAGTGCCGGTGGTCACGATGGAAGCGGTCTCGAACGTGGTCCTGCGCGGGTTCACCATCGAGGCGGGGCGTCAGCATGGCGTGGCCGTCAAGGAAGGGGAGAACGTGATGTTGGCCGGCTGCGTGATCCGGGACATGGGCTGCATCGGTGCGGTCGTTGACGGCGGGTGCGGCCATGAGCTTGTCGGGTGCGACCTCGCCTATCTGGGCAACGCGGGGGTGACGCTCACGGGCGGCGACCTGCCCACGCTGACCCCTTCCGG
>JALHET010000427.1 GCA_022839525.1 Lentisphaerota bacterium | reverse complement strand
CGAAGGACGGAGGAGAAGCTCTGTCCCTCATTTTCACGATGAAGCCCGATCTCGTGGTAACCGACGTTAAAATGCCGGTTCTGGACGGCATTTCACTTATCAGAATGGCAAGGGAAGAAATGGACGAGGAGGACCAGCCGGTCTTCGTGGTGCTGACCGCGCACAGCGACTTCGACTACGCGCGGCAGGCGGTCAAGCTCGACGTCGCAGACTTCCTGCTCAAGCCGCTGGACGAAGACGAACTAGCCTCGACGCTCGAAAAAATCCGCGCGAAACTCGACCGCAAAGCCCGCTCAGGCATTCTCGAAACCCTGTCAGGCGCCGATCCTGCCCTTTTGTCGCTCGCAAATGCGGACTCGCACGCAGGAGGCGAAAGCGCCGAGCTCTACGTATCGCAGGCAATAGAAGAAATAAACCGGTGCTTCTCGAGCGACCTGACGCTCGAAGACGCCGCCTCGCGGCTCGGAATATCGGAAGGATACCTCGCGCGGGTTTTCAGGAAAAAGACGGGGAAAACGTTTTTCGATTATCTTACGTTCGTACGGATGAGGCAGGCCATGGAGCTGCTGCTCGATCCCGCCGCGCGCATACAGGAAGTCGCAGCAGCCGTCGGCTACACCGATCAGCGGAACTTCAGCCAGCGCTTCCGCCAGGTAGTCGGATGCACGCCGACGGAATTCCGGCAGGGGAAAGGAGGATCGAAGCGCTAGACGGTGCCGGTATTGAATACCGATATCTTTTCCGTCAGCACGCTCGACTTGCTGCCCAGTTCGACGGCATATTCCGCAACGCGGTCCGATCTGCTCCGGTGCTCTTCCATCGCCTGCCTGATTCCGCTGACGCTCGAGCGAACCTCCTCGAAGGTGCCGGTCAACAGGCCCATCGAAGTCTGTATACCGTCGGTTTGGGCGATCATCGAAACAGAGCTTTCTTCCGTACTTTGCCCAAGCTCGCGCAAAGTCCGCATGGCGTCCAAAATCTGGGCGTTGCCGACTCCCGACTCCCGGATGGCGCCGGCGATTTCTTCCATCGAATCGGAAACCGTATGCACCAGAGATTCCAGGCTGGCGAACATAGAACCATTGCGCTCCCCCGCCTTTACTGTTTTAACAATGATAGACACCACCTTCTTGATGGAATCGGCTATTTTCTTCGAGTTCTCCATGGACGCCTCGGCGAGCATCCGTACTTCCTGCGCTACGACGGCGAAGCCTTCGCCCGCGGCTCCCGCATGGGCCGCCTCGATCGCGGCGTTCATAGCCAAAAGATTCGTCCGGTTCGCGACATCCTTGATGATCTTCGTCATCCCGTTGATGATCTCGACGGTTTCGTTGATCGCGACTACGTTCTGCAGGTTCTCGTCGACGACCGAACGCACGTCGTTGGACGCACTCACGAGAGCGACAGTCGTATTGCGTTCCGATTCGACAATGCGCACGATATTGTCTATCGATGCCTGCATCTCGGTTACGGCTGCGGTCGCTTCGTCTATCATATTCTTCTGCCGCTGCATTCGTTTGGCAGTTTTATGCACCGCCTCGCGGATGGACTCGGACGAACCGCGAACGCCGGAAGCCGCGGAACCGAGGCGAAACATTCCTTCGTCAATCCCGGCAACGGCGTCGTCTACAGTCTTTATACCGGAAGCGGATTCGCCGGAAAGGCTGCAGAGATCCCGACTCATCGCCGCATTGCTCGCC
>JALHET010000060.1:5710-14944 GCA_022839525.1 Lentisphaerota bacterium | reverse complement strand
CCTTGTTGAACTGCCCGAAATTCACGGCCACATAGACTTTGCCGCCGTGCCATGTCAGATCGCCGTAATGCGTGGGAACGGGCACTTTAGCCAATAGCGTGCCCGTTGCGTCAGTCTTGACCAGAAACGTGGTCCAGGACCAATAGATGTTCCCGCTTTCGTCCGTGGCGATGCCTTGGAGATGCCTGGGATAGTCACCCGGACAAGCGACATCCGCCCAACCCGGACCGATGATGGCGAGCACTCCAACAACCAGTACGCCAACCTGTTTCACATTTGCCTCCTGTCGTTTTCAAGACACGTTTTTGCCGAAGGCCGTACCCGGCGGCAAGCGTTAAAAAGAAAAAGCGGCAGGTTAACCCCGCCGCCTTATTCATCCTGATAAAACCGCCGGGGGTTAACCCGCGATGATCGCCTCGTTCGGGCACTCGCCCGAGCAGGCGCCGCAATCAATGCACTTGTCGGCGTCGATCGTGTAGACCGGGGTACCCTCACTGATCGCTTCGACCGGGCAGGCTTCTTTGCAGAGCCCGCAAGCCACACACTTGTCTGTGATTTGGTAAGCCATGATGTGTCGTCCTCCTTAGATTTGGGGCCAGGCCACGCGTCTGCGCATGGTTCCGGCGCTTCAAATCCGTTGTTCAAAAAAAATGTATCGTAGCCGAAACGGTCGGCTCAGGCAAACAAAAACAGGTCGCGAAACCGCCGCCGCGGAAAAAAAAGCCGTTTACCTTTTTTGGGGGTTCCGGTAAACTGTTCTCCGTTTCTAATACTGCGCTGAAAGGGGGCGTTTCTGGAAACGCAACAGGGCGGCAGAGTCAAGTACAAGCGGATTGTGCTGAAGCTGAGTGGCGAGGTGCTGGGCAACCGGGCTTCGGGTGAGTGCATTGATCCCGGAGCTTTGGCTTCGATGGCACGCCGCGTGTCGCGGATCGTCGAACTGGGCGTTCAGACAGGGATCGTTCTGGGTGGCGGGAATATCTTCCGAGGGCTCAAGGGCGAGTCAAAGGGAGTCAACCGCACCACGGGCGACAATATGGGCATGCTGGCCACGATCATCAACGGGCTGGCGATGCAGAATGCGCTGGAGCAGTTGGGGTTGGAGACGCGTTTGCAGACGGCCATCGAGATGCACCAGGTGGCGGAGCCGTTCATTCAGCGCAAGGCGCTGCGCCATCTCGAGAAGGGGCGCGTGGTGATTTTTGCGGGCGGCACAGGCAACCCGTATTTCAGCACCGACTCTGCGGCGGCGCTGCGCGCGAGCGAGATCGGTGCGGAAGTGTTGCTGAAGGCCACGAAGGTGGACGGGATCTACACGGCGGATCCGAATGTGGATCCCCACGCGACGCGGTATGACAAGGTGTCGTACGAAGACGCCTTGCACAAGCGGCTGAAGGTGATGGATTCTGCGGCGTTCGCGCTGTGCATGGACAACCGGATACCGATTGTGGTTTTCGATTTTTATGACGAGAGCGCGTTGGAGCGGATCGTGTGTGGCGAGACCATCGGCACGCTGGTCGGCGACAAGGCCCAGATCGGATGATGGAGGATGACAGGCTTGGCTGCGCGGGGTGGCTGGGCAGTCGAGTAGACGAGGAGAGCTGCCATGGATACGTTGGACGATGTGCTTCTCGACATGGTCGAGAAAATGGAAAATACGCTGAAGATGGTGAAGGAACAGTTTTCCGGCCTGCGCACGGGCAAGGCGTCGCCGGCCCTGGTGGACGGCGTGCAGGTGCTGTACTACGGCGTGCCGACGCGGTTGCGCGACATCGCCAACATCTCGACGCCCGAGCCCCGGCTGATCGTGATCAGCGCGTATGATCCGACGGTCTTGCCGGAGATTGAGAAGGCGATTCTGGCGGCCAATCTCGGGGTGACCCCGCGGAACGACGGGCGAGTGATCCGCGTGCCGATCCCGGAGTTGAACGAGGAGCGCCGCAAAGAGATCGTGAAAGTGGCGAAACGCCAGTCGGAGGAGGCGCGCATCGCGATTCGTAACGTGCGCCGTGACGCGAACGAGGCGGTCAAGACGTTGCAGAAAGACGGCAAAATCACGGAAGATGAGCGCGACCGCGGGCTGAATGAGGTTCAGAAGGCGACCGATGCCCATATTGCTAAAATTGACAGTGAGTTGAAAAACAAAGAGGCAGAAGTGATGGCCGTTTAATGCGGCTGTTGAATAAGCGAGACGGAGACACAAATTATGGCTGAACAGGATCAGGTACCCCAAGGAGCGATTCCCCCAAAAGTGTCACCCTTTGCCAAGCCGCCGGAAGGTGCGGCGCCGGCTACGCCTAACGCGCCGCGTCCGATCACGGTGCGGCTGAAGCCCGCCGTGCCATCTGCCGCCGCTGCACATGCGGCACCGGTTGTCGGCATCCAGACGCCGTCGCACACCAATCCCCGCGCCACGGCGCGCGTGCTGATCCCCGAGGTGCCGGGGCTTGAGCCTGTGTCGAAGAAGGATGAGGCGGCTGCCGTGCCGCGCCCGGCAATGGCCGCGGCGCCCACGGTGCGTTTGCGCCCGGTGATGTCCGCGCCTGCCGAGGGTCGCGCGCCGTCGGCGACACCCCCGCTGAATGTGCCTGCAGGTTCGCCGTTACAGCCGCAGCCTCCGCCCGCGCCGGGTTCACATCCGTTGCCGGACGGGCCCAAGCCGCTGTCGGGCGTGCAAGTGCAGGCATCCAAATCCAAGACGTCGCGCATCTCGCTGGATTCCGCGATCGGCGTGGCGCCGATTTCCCCGATGAACGTGGACAAGGTTGGGCCGAAAACCATCCGCCTGAAACGCCCGTCGGATCTTGCGGCGGCGCCTTCTGCTGCGCCGAAGAGTTCGACGACTCCGCTCCGCCAGACGTCGCGCATCCCGGACAGCGTGTTGCCGACTGCCGAGACGAAGCCGCTCGAGGGCGGAGCCATCACGCAGAAGAAGACGCTCAAGATCAAGCGTCCGGGCACCAAAGTGGATGGCGCGTCAGCCGAGGATGGCGCGTCGGGTGAGGCCTTCCCGGAAGGCGTTCAGATGACGCCGATCAGTGCGCTGAATCTGCCGGAAAAACAGGAGTCGTCCGTTTTCACCGCCGTCGCTGTGGCTGCTGCTGCTGTGGCTGCGGTTGTGCTGCTGCTGCTGACGCTCTGCCTGGGCGCGCATGCCATGGGTCCCGATGCGGGCAAGAACGCGGTGGCGTCGGTCAGCGGTCCCGAGTTGCCGTGGGCGGGACGTCTTAGCGACTGACCGCCCGATCCGGATCAAGGCACGTTCCAGCCGGCTTGTTTGAGGGCGTTGCGCACGCCGTAGGGCGCGCGTTCGGGGCGCGAAAGCGTTGCGTTGGCAGCGTCGTCGCCCACAAACCGCTCCGTCTCAGGATTCCACGTCAGGCCGCGCCGCAGGTTCATCGCCGTAAAGGCCAGGATGCACGCGGTCGTGGTGCGGTGCGCGGCCTCGGGCAGGATGGTGGTGGGCTGGCGCGTCTTGATGCTCTCCAGCCAGGGGCGGTGGTGGTTGTTCGGATTGCGCGGCAGTTTCTTTTCCACCTCGCCTTCGATGAGACTCTTCACGCTCGCTTCGAGCGGGCGCCACCGCCCGTGCTTGCCGCCTGCACCCGGATCGTTCGACATGGTTTTGACGGATCCGCGCCCGCAGAAGATCCAGCCTTTTTCGCCCACGAAACGCACGCCGTTGGGAAAGACGTTGTCGTCGGCGATGTGCAGGACGGTGCCGCCGGGGTATGTCAAGCGCATGTCGAGTGAACCGTGCACATTCCAGAGACGGCGTTTGGGAAAATCGGCGTGTCCCTGAACACTCACGGGTCCGGCATTCTCCATGCCCAGTCCCCAGTGGGCAATGTCGATGTGGTGCGCGCCCCAGTTGGCGATCATGCCCATGCTGTATTCGCGGATGGTCATCCAGCCGGGGCGTCCGAAGTCGGCCTCCGCCCCTTTGCCTTGCGGGTGGGTGCGGAGTTCGGAATACAGCGCGGCAGGCGTGTAGCCCAGCCATTTGTCGTAATCGAAGGTGTCGGGCACGGGTTGGACAAGCGGCCAGTCGGCGGGTTCCTGAGGCTCCTGGGGCAACCCGATTTCGACTGTCTTGATCCGCCCGAGACGCCCGTTGAGAACGTATTCGGCCGCTTTGCGGAACTGGGAGCCGAAGGTGCTCTTGCCTTCCGAACGCTGTTGCGTGCCGATATGGAAGATGCGTCCGGTCTTTTTCATGACCTCCACAATGCAGCGGCTCTCATAAACGGTCATGGCGAGGGGTTTCTGCACATACACGTCTTTTCCCGCGAAGGCCGCCTCCACGCACTGTTGCGCGTGCCAGAAATCGGGTGTGCAGATCATGACCGCGTCGACCGAGCGATCCGCCAAGAGTTCCCGGTAGTCTTGGTAAAGCTTCAGGTCCGGTAAATCGCCGGCGAAAAGCTGCCGGGTTTTCTTTTGGGTGGTGCGCATCCGCTTGATGTCGCAGTCCGACAGCGCCACGGGGACGGCCAGATCCTGATTGTTCCAGAGGCCGGGGATATCCATCCCGCCCGCAATGCGGCCGCAGCCGATCACGCCCACCTGAATCTTTTTCGACGGAGCCTGCTGCCCCAGCACGCGTGCCGGGATAATCGTCGGGAATGCGACGGCTCCCGCCGCCAGACCCGACTTCAGAAAACCGCGCCGCGAAATTCTAACCTGCCGCATAGAGTCCCCCACGGTATAACGTATTTTTGTTTCCCTTGCTCAAAACTATACCACCCCAGATCGAAACCCGGCAACCCCTGATTTCGGCGGCCGGCTCATAAAATGTGCAGGGCGGGGTCGCAGGGAGTGAGGTTTTCCATGCCGGAGGGGGTAACCAGAAAAGTGTCCTCCACGCCGACCGCACCCGTTCCGGGAAGCACAAACTTGGGTTCCAGCGCGATGCACATGCCCGCCTCAAGCATTTCTTTCGAGCGCGCCCCGAGCACGGGCTGTTCGTTGATCACCAGACCTGTACCGTGCCCGACAAACTTCGCTTTTTGCGCGAACCCCATGAAGTGGTCGGCGAACCCCGCGTCATCGGCCATTTTCAGCGCAAGCGCATAGAGATCCTCGCAGCGCGCGCCGGGTATCCCTGCGGCCGCGATCGCCTGTTGGATGTCGGTCGAGAGCCGGTGCGCGTCATACGCTTTTTGCTGGAGCCGGCCGATAGAGAACGTGCGCGTGCAGTCGGTGAGGTACCCGTAGAAATTGCCGGCGATGTCCACCATGACGGCCATGCCTCCGGTCATCTTGACGCCGCTCTGCCCGACGGGAAGCGAGGGGTGCAGGCCTGCGCCGCCGAGCGCGAAGTCGTACGGCGATGCGGCTCCGCCGTTGTCGCCAGCCAGGATGGTGCCCATGAAACCCTCCATGCTGCCGCCCGCGATCCTGAAGAGTCCCAGGCTCCCCGCCTCAAGCATCAGCCTGAACATTTGGACGGACCATTGCTGGTCGGTCATGCCGGGCTCATAGACCGAGGCGAACTGCGCGATGACCGCGGCGTGGCGGCTGCCGGTTTTCTTCATGAGCCTGATCTCGTACGGGGTCTTGACGGTACGGCACTTGCGCAAGAGGTTCGAGCCGTTTGAGAGGAGTGCGTCTGGGAAGACGGCGGAAAGGCGCGCGTGTTCGCTGAACGTCAGGTCGTCACTCTCCAACAGGAGTTTTCCGGGAAGCGTGATGCCCGCATCGCGCAGAAGGTCGGGGAGTTGTTCCGGCTTGCGGATGTCGGTCACGTTTGCGCCGGTGAGGCCGCCCGGCCGGCGCACGAAGAACAGCGGTTCACCTTCGGCGGGCAGGTAGATATGCCCCATGAAGATGCGTCCGGAAAGGTAAAGCAGGTTGACGTTGGTGCCCACCAGCAGGGCATCGGCTCCGGTTTCGCACAGGTCTTTCTGCATGCGTTTCCAGCGGAACCGGAGGTCGTCCATGAGTTCAGTGGTATAGCCTGTAAACATGTAAAAAATATAACGGAACAGTTCCTAAGAGTAAAACGCAAAGAGAACTTGCTGCCGCGACCTGTTCGACACCGGCAAACGGATAAGCTAACATAATGCCGTCGTGTCTTCCCTGTCACAGCTTTTTTCAGGTCTGCTGACGCAGGCTCTGCCGCGTCAGGCCACACGCTTGGCCGCACCCGCGTTGCCGGGTGTGGGGGCGGCGCTGACGGCTGCCGCGCTTGCGCGTCAGGCGCCCGTCCGCCTCGCGCTTGCGGTCACACCCGGGCCTGCCGATCTTGAGCGCGTGTATGGCGACCTCTGTTCCTTGGGACGCGACAGCGGCGTGACGCCCGTACGCTTTCCGCAACAGATGGAAGAAGACCCCGAGACGGCGGGTACGCGTCTTCGCGTTATCCGGATGCTCCGCTCCGGCACGCAGGAGCCGCTGTGTCAGGCCACGGTCATCGTCACCTCGCTGCAGGCTCTGCTCCAACCCGCGCCGGATCCCGAAGCCGTTGAGCAGGCCTCCGTGACGCTGCGGGTCGGCGCGCATTTCGCGTTTGACGCGCTGGTTTCCCGGCTCGTCGCGGCGGGGTATGAACGCGTCGCCGATGTGGACACGCCGGGCCGGTTGGCGGTGCGAGGCGGGGTGTTGGATGTGTGGCCGCCCGCCGCGCCCGCGCCCTGGCGGGCTGAGTTCCTTGACACCGAGTTAGAGTCGTTGCGCACCTTCGATCCCGCGACCCAGTGTTCTGTGGGAAAGGGCGAATCCGTCTGGCTGCCGCCGTGTACCGGCGCGGCGCTTGCCTCGGTGCAACTTGTCGACGTGTTGCCCGAGAAGTCGGCGGTGCTCTGGCTCGACCACGACCGGATCTGCGCGGGCACGCTCTTTCCGCCGGAGAAGATCCGTCATTCCCTTTCCTGGGAACAGTTCGCGGCCCGTGTCGCCGCGCGTGATCCGTGGCTCCAGCTTTTTTCGGGCGACCCGCCGCCTGCCCAGACGCCGGCGTTGGCGCTGGAGATCGCGGCGCTGCCCGGACTTGCGGAACTGGGCGCGGGCGAGGCACATCACCCGGAGTTGCTGCCGCAGGCGCGGCAGCGGCTGTTCGCCGATTTTGAACGCCGCGCGGAGGCGGGAGAGACGGTCATCGTTTGCGCCGACACCGCAGGCACCTGCGAGCTTCTGGCACGCGAACTCGGGGCCGCCACGCGGGTGCAGATCCGGCGCCTCTCGCTTTCGGGTGGCTTCATGATGCCGGGGCTCACCGTGGCGGCCCAGCCCGATCTTTATGCCGTGCGCAAACGGGCTTTGCGGCGTCCTCCGGCTGACGCCGCCTCACGCGGCGCCCGTGTGGAAAATGCCGCCGATCTCGAACCCGGCGACCTTGTGGTGCATATCGACTACGGCATCGGGCGTTTCCTCGGTTCCACCGAGGTGGAGGTGGACGGCCACCGCTCGGAAGTTTTCACCATCGAATATGCCGAGGGCGCGAAGCTCCATGTTCCGGTTTCGCACGCGCATCTGCTGAGCCGCTATGTGGGCGTGGCAGGCCACAAAGTCAAGCTCCACCGCCTCGGAGGCAAGCGCTGGACACGCGAAAAGGCTGACGCCGAACGGGCTGTCGCCGATCTCGCTGCCACCCTGCTCGACACGCAGGCGCGGCGGCAGGTAGTGGAGGGACTCTCCTTCAATCCCGAGCCGATCTGGATGCATGAGTTCGAAGCGGCCTTCCCGTATCAGGAAACCCCCGATCAGGAAAAGGTGATCGCGGAGGTCAAACGCGACATGGCGGCACCGCGGCCTATGGACCGGTTGATCTGCGGTGACGCGGGTTACGGCAAGACGGAGATCGCCATGCGTGCGGCGTTCATTGCGGTCATGAACGGCCATCAGGTTGCCGTGCTCGTGCCGACCACCGTGCTGGCCGAGCAGCACTATGAGACCTTTACCGACCGCATGTCCGCCTATCCCGTGAAAATTGAGGTTGTCAGCCGCTTCCAGACGCACGCCAAGAGGAAACGGATCCTTTCCGACACGCGGAACGGCCTTGTCGATATCGTGATCGGCACGCACGCATTGATCACGGGAGAGGTCTCGTTCAAGAATCTGGGGCTGTTGATCATCGACGAGGAACAGCGTTTCGGCGTAACCCACAAGGAGAAATTGAAACTGGCGAGGCAGGTTGTGGACGTGCTGACGCTTTCGGCCACGCCGATTCCGCGCACGCTCTACATGAGTATGACCGGCGCGCGCGACATGAGCCTGCTCCAGACGCCGCCGCAGGAACGCGTGGCGGTGGAGACCAAGGTCGCACGCGACGCGGATACGGTGATCGCCAGCGCGATCCGCCAGGAGCTGAACCGCGGCGGGCAGGTTTATTTCCTCTACAACCGCGTGGTGACCATCGGGTTGATGGAACGCCGGCTGGAAAAACTGGTTCCGGAGGCACGCATCGCGGTTGCCCACGGCCGGATGCCTTCGAACACACTGGCCCGCATCATGCGCGAGTTCGAGGCGGGAGAGATCGATGTGCTGCTCTGCACCACGATTGTCGAGAGCGGTCTCGACATCCCGCGCGCCAACACCATGCTCGTGCACCGCGCCGACCGTTTCGGGATCGCGGATCTCTACCAGCTCCGCGGGCGCGTCGGGCGTTCTTCGCAGAAAGGTTTCGCGTGGCTGCTGTTGCCCGAGTACGGGCATATGGATGAAGACGCGCGCCAACGTATCGCGGCACTGCAGAAACACAGCGGCCTTGGTGCCGGCTTCAACCTGGCGTTGCGCGACCTGGAGATCCGCGGCGCGGGCAATCTGCTCGGCGCGGCGCAGAGCGGCCACATTGCGGTCATCGGGTTCGGGCTCTATTGCCAGTTGTTGCGGCGCACGATCGCCCGCATCAAAGGCGAAGCCCCGCCGCTACTGGTGGACGTCGATCTCGATTTCGACTTTCTCGATTTCTCGCCGGGCGCGATCGACCCCGGCCGTTCGGCGTGCCTGCCCTATTCCTATGTTGAAGACGAGGCGCACCGCATGATCCTGCACCGCCGCATTGCCGAGGCGGTCACGGTCAACGAGGTGCGGGCGCTGCGCGACGAGGTGGCGGACCGCTATGGCAAACCGCCGCCGCCGGTGCTGAGGCTGCTGAGCTTGGCGGAATTGAGGGTGATTGCAGCCCGGAAAAAGATCGGGCGCATCGAAACACGCGAGGGCAAGATCTTCTTTTACCGGCAGCGCGAGCGGTCGCCAATCCTGTTCAACGGGCATCTGCCCGGCTTGAAAGGG
>JALHET010000060.1:0-5625 GCA_022839525.1 Lentisphaerota bacterium | reverse complement strand
GCTTGCTGCAAACCCTGTAACGGGCGCTTTCGCAAACACGAGGCCACTTTCAATCGGCCGCGGAGGGGTGTTTTGGGATTGTGATATCCCTCCGTCTTACGGTATCATTACTTCTTTTATGTCAGTCCTTCTAATCAAACGTCTCGCCCTCGTTGGCGGCCTGTCCTGTCTGACGACTTGGCAACCGGCGGTTGCCGAGATCGCCAAAAATGTCCGGCTCGACCTCTTCTTTTCGCCGGGATGCACGGAATGTGAGCAGGTCAAGCGCGAGGTTCTCCCCGAACTCGAGGCACAGTTCGGGGGGCTCTATGAACTTTTCCACCACGACATGACACAGGCGGAAACGATCCCGCTGTTGATCGCTTACCAGCAGCGGTGTCAGAACACGGAGAACGGGCGTGTCTCGCTGGTGGTGGACCACACCGTGTTCCTCTCGGGTTTTGAGACGATTTCCACGGGGCTTTTCGACCGTGTGGACGAGGCGCTCTTCAGTCGCCAGACACCGGGTTGGATACCCCCGCAACCTCCGGCCTGTGAAGGCGAGCAGGCGAGGGAGACCGTGAGGGAACGTGCCAGCGCATTGACCTTCTCCGTGGTCGCGGTGGGCGGGCTGTTGGACGGGTTCAATCCGTGTGCGATCTCGACCCTGATCTTTTTTATGAGTGTGCTGGCGATCACCAAGGTCAGTCGGCGCTCCCGCCTGCTGGTCGGGATATCCTTCATCAGCGCCTCGTTTCTAGTCTACATGGGGCTTGGTCTCGGGATTCTTTTTACGTTCCGTCAGGTTCCCCAATTCGGCACCGTCAAGAAAGTCATCGAGGTTATCCTTGGACTTTGCATGGTGCCGCTCGCCGTGCTCTCGTTCCGTGATGCGTTCCGTTTCCGGAAATCGCAGCGGCCGGACGATGTGACGCTCCAGATCCCGAAGAAAATCAAAGGGCACATCCATTCGTTTATGAACACGCGTTTGGGTGTCGGCGGGCCGGTGCTCGGCGGACTGGTCACCGGTGCAGGGGTGACGGTGCTCGAGAGTGTCTGCACCGGTCAGAGTTATGTGCCGGTTCTGATGTACATGCTCAAGCAGGACTGTTCGGACGTCTGCTCCTGGCTGCTGTTGATCACGTACAACCTGCTTTTTGTCCTGCCGCTCGCCATTGTCTTTGTGTGTTTCCACCGCGGCCTGCAGCTTACGGCGCTCATTACGTGGAGCAAACGTAATCTGGTGGTTGTCAAGATCCTGCTGGGGCTGTTTTTCTCCGCCATGGCTCTTCTGTTGCTTTGGCCCAAGTGATCCGCAACCTTCTGAAAGCCCCTCCATAGGGATGGCCTCTGAGCCATCCGCGGCGGACACGGAGACCCGCCCTCCAACGGTATGCGTGTAGTAGCGAGGATGCCCTTCCCATGAAATCCGACCGTTCAGACGATTATGAGTTGCTCGACAGCGGCGATGGAAAAAAACTCGAACGCTTTGGGGGTTATGTGTTGGCGCGTCCCTGCTCGCAGGCGGTCTGGAAGCCGGCGCTCCCTTCCGGCATATGGGAAAAAGCCCAGGCCGCCTTCGACCGTACCGAAGGCAACCAATGGCATAACCGAGGAGCGTTGCCCTCAGAGTGGACCGTCGCGGTGTCTGGCATGGTGCTTAAACTGTCCGGGACGGATTTCGGCCATCTCGGTATCTTTCCCGAGCAGCGCATGCAGTGGGAGTGGATCCGCCAGACCGTGCGCACCGCAGGCGAAGTGCGCCGCCGCACGGTGCAGGTGCTCAACCTGTTCGCCTACTCGGGCGGCTCGACGCTTGCCGCGGCGCTGGGCGGGGCGGAGGTCTGTCATCTCGACGCGTCGAAAGGCATGGTGCAGTGGGCGCGCGATAACGCGCGGCTCAACGGGCTGCAGGAGTACCCCATCCGCTGGATTGTGGATGACGCCCACAAGTTCCTGTGCCGCGAGGCGCGACGCGAGCGGCGTTACGACGCGGTGATTCTCGACCCGCCGACCTTTGGGCGCGGGCAGAACAACGAGATGTATAAGATCGGGAAGGACCTGCCCGAAACGCTGCGCCTCTGCCGTAGCCTGCTGACGCCGGATCCGCTTTTCATCTTGCTCAGCGCGCACACGCCCGGATACTCGCCGGCGGTGCTGCAGAACGTGCTGGGGCAGGCGGTGGCGGGATTGGGCGGCGCGATCTCTTCCGGGGAGATGCTGCTCACAGGAAAGCCGGATGTGTTGCCGGCTCCCTGCGGCGCGTTCGCGCGCTGGGTCAGCGCACACTGAAGACGGTTCCGCTAGCCGGCGCTACCACTTTGGGCGGCAGCCCTTTGTCGGCCGGTAAAGGGCCACGGTCTGTGTTTTCCCTTGGTGTTCCGTCCGCAGGTAAGATAAACTGTTCCTCATGTTGTCGGATGTCCTTGTTTTAAGGATTGGGAGCGTGGGGAGAAAACAAATGAAGAGAACGTCTTGGATTTTAATCGGATTGATGTTTTTGGCGGGTGCCGGTTGGGCTGAACTGACAACCGCAAAGAGAAACCCGGCGATTTTGCTCGACGGGGTCGCCGCCTACGTCAACACCGAAATGATCACGATTGCGGATGTGATGAGCGAGGTGCGCCGCAGCCCGTGGGCCGACACCGCCCCCGAGCTGCGCGAGAAGCGGTTGCGGGAACTCTACACCGCCACGCTGAACGCCCTGATCGACCGCAAGCTGATCCTTGCCGCTGCCCAAAAGGCCAAGCTGGAACTCCAGTCTTGGGCTGTGGACAACCGGGTGCGCGAGATCGTCGCCAACAACTTTGACGGAGACCAGACCAAGCTCCACAACCTGCTCGCCGACCGTAAAATCGCCTATGAGGAATGGAAGAAGAATATCGAGGAGGATCTCAAGATCACCGCCATGCGCTACCAGCAGGTCGAGAAACGCGTCGCGCCGACCCCGACGGAAATCCGTGCGGAATACGAGGCGAACAAGGGACGTTACCAGACCGAGACCGCTACGGCCGTCAGCATGATCATTCTCGACCCGCCCGACAAAGAGTCGGACGAGAGTGTGGCGGTGCGTGCCGGAAAGATCGCGGAGGCGCTGAAGGCCGGCACGTCGTTCGCCTCGCTGGCCTCAACCTATTCCAAAGACGCCAAGGCGGCCAATGGCGGTTCGTGGGGCAAAGTCAACCCCGAGGATGTTTTCCGCAAGGAGATTGTCGAGGCGCTCAACAAGCTCAAGCCCGGCGAAACCTCGCCGGTGGTGGTGCTCGACGGTTACGGGTATATCGTCCGAAAAGATGAGCAGCAGGATGCCCGCCCTCTGACGTTTGAGGAGGCTGCGCCTTACGTCGAGAGTCATCTGCGCATGCGGCAGGCCGAGAAGCTCTACAAGGAGTGGACAAACCGTCTGCGCGCCGAGTCTTACATCAAGGTGTTCGAGCTGCCTGCGGTCAAATGACATCGTGAACCTCACCTCGCCATCGCAGGTCAAGGCCTGGTGCATCGGGAACGGTTTTCATCCCAACAAGACGCTGGGGCAGAATTTTCTCATCGACCGCAACATCCTCGATGCGGTGATCGGCGTTGCGGACGTCCGTGCCGGGCAAAAGGTGTTGGAAATCGGCTCCGGCCTTGGTGTGCTCACCGAAGCGCTGCTTTCTTGCGGGGCGCGCGTGACAGCGGTGGAGAAGGACGCGCGTCTTGCCTCCCGCCTTGCCGACGCGCTCGGACAGCCTCCGGGATTGCGCGTGCTGGAGGCGGATGCGCTGGAGTTGGATTCCGATGAACTGCTGTCTCAAGGGTTCGACATGTGCGTTTCCAATCTGCCCTATTCGGCCGGCACGCGCATTTTACTCGAGCTTGCCCTGCATCCCCGCGCCCCGCAAACGTTCGTTGTTCTCGCGCAGACGGAGGTGGCCGAGCGTTTTGCCGCGCCGCCGGGCATTAAGGGGCGCGGTCAGGCCGGGGTCTGGCTGCAGCTCGACTATGAGGTGACGCTGGTGCGCGCGGTTAAAGCCTCCTGCTTCTGGCCTCAGCCTGCGGTGGGCTCAACCCTGGTGCGGCTTGACCGCAGGCCGGGGCCGCTCGGCCCCGACGCGCGCCAATGGTTTTTTGAGCTGACTCGCTACGCTTTCATGCACCGCCGCAAGCAGCTCGGCGCGGCGCTGCGCAAAGCGCCTGAGCCGCTCGGACGCGGCGACGCGGCGCTCGCCGCGCTCTTCGCCGCTGCGGGGGTCGATCTCTCCGCCCGCGCCGAGCAGCTCACCAACGCGCAGTGGCAGGCGCTTGCCCGCGCGTGGTCGGATGCTGAACGGTGAAGTGTGTGTTGAAAAATCTTTTGTGGTTCGTCATAATTCCAACACGAGAAGGAGGCGGCAAACATGAATACAACACGCGCGGCAGCGGTTCTGGCCGCGGCCGTGATCATGGGCGCGAAACGTTCCCCCGCCCTTTCTGACCCGGTGTTTGTGAACACGTCGCCGAGTCAGAACAGGCGTTGGGAAGCGGTGTTCACCAACACGGTTCCGCTCCGCTGGGAGTGGAACACGCATGCGGCCACCTCGAATTACCTGTGGCAGGCCTTCCTGTCCGTCACGTCGCCGGATAAGGACATGATGATCCCGATCCGCGTGGACGGCGTTTCGGAAAAGCCCTGCTACGGCGTTATCAAGAACGGCAAGTGGAAACGCGCGTTTCCGAAGTCCACTGCGGCGGTGTCCGTGTGCAACCTCGCAGACGGTTCCGTGTCTGTTCCGCCGGTTGCCGCCGGTTCGGGGCGGGTCGCGAACGACATCTCTCTGCCGTCGCAGTTATGGATGCTTTCCGATACTCAGAACGACATTTTCGTGAAGCCGATTTTGAAACGGTGGCGTCCGTATGACGATTTCGTGAGGTTCGATATGGACCGCAAGTATCCGAAGTTCATGCGCCGTCTCAGTCATGTCGCTTCGCTCGACAAACCGGTCGATGGTGCGGTGATGGACGTCTCGCTCGTCAACGGGGATGCGTTCGAGACGGTGAGGCGCCTGAGGACGACGCTTCGCGTGGGCCAGAAAGGCATCGGGGAGAAAGACGTCTGTGTGCAGGTTCTCGGGGACAGCTACACGCACGGGGAATTCTTCCGCGATGCGCTCCTCGATTCCGGGTATGTGCCGAAGTTGCATCTCGAGGGATTGCTCCGTTGCAGGCCGAAAGGTGAGACCGATCACTACAATGAGGGGCGCGGAGGCGCCACCCTGGGTACGTATTTCCAGGTGCCGATGGGGGAGCTTCGTTTCTACCACGGTTTCATGCATCCCCGCGAAGGTCGCTATTGGGGATCGCGCGCCTTTTGGGTGATGGCCTGGCGGTGCTTTCGCGGCACCCAACCCGAGGGGTTTGAGCCGACCTACGTCTGCTCGCGCTACGACCGCTGTCTGCCGCGTTTCGACGAGAAGACGGGGACGTTGCTTCATCCCGAGCCGGGGGACATCCAGTACGATGACAACGCGAAGACGATGGCACGCTGGTCCGGGAAGGAATGGACGACGGTGGACATGAACGGGCTTACGTGGGGGTTCGACTACGCAAAATATCTTGCAATGTGGAAACTGAAGAAACCGGATTTTCTTTTCGTCCTGTTGGGGCTCAATGATTTTATAAACTCTCCTA
>JALHET010000426.1 GCA_022839525.1 Lentisphaerota bacterium | reverse complement strand
ATACGGACGACCTTGACAGCGTCTTTGCCGGCAAGGTGCGCCTCGATGCTTCAGGAAGCCGGGGCGAAGCCCATATCGGCTTTGCCTTCACCGCATCCGGCTCCGCTTCCGGCACTGCTTCCGGCACCGCATCGATCGCCGTCGATGAAGGCTGGGTGCGCGCCTTTTTTGGCAAGGCCGACCTCGAAGCCGGCGTGCGAAAAATTGTCTGGGGCAAGGCCGACTCAGAAGGCCCGCTCGACGCGATCAATCCGGTAGACTTTTCGGACCTTCGAGTCACCGGCCAGATGGATCGCAAGATCGCGCGCCCCATGCTTCGCGCCGGATTTTCCGCCGGCGACTTTACCCGGCTCGAAGGCGTCTTCGTCCCCGCATTCGTCCCGAACCGGTTCGCGCTCTCCGGACGCTGGGCTCCGGCCGCCCTCGACGAATCTTTCAACACTTTGTTCGCAGTGCTCCAGTCCGGCGGACAATCTGCTGCAGCGCAGACTCTTTCGGCAAAGATCGCCTCTGCCTTTGCGCCTGAAACCGCAGACCCGAAATACCCCCAGTACGGACTCAGGCTGACCACCTCGTTCGCTTCGCAGGACATCGGCATCCAGTACCTGTACGGTAACCGGAAAACGCCGAGCGTTTCGGTCGACAGCACAAAACTCTTTGTCGCGCAGCCTAATCCGCTCGAACCGGAAAACCCGACGCTTGTGTTCAATCCCGATGCACTCCGCATTTCCTGCGACCGCTTTCATCAGGCGGGAATCGACTGGGCGAGCGTTGTTGCAACGCTGAACATCAGAGCCGAAGCCGCCTTGCACCTTACGGAAGATCTTTCCGGCAGCGACGGCGCCGTTTCGAATCCCGATTTTGCCTGGTCGTTCGGCTTCGATCGCGATATTGCGGGTTTTACGATTCTGGCGCAGGGCTTCGGTTCGATTGCTTTGATGCACGACCGCATTGGTGTCTCTCCGGACGATTGCCAAGGCGATGCCGACGCAACTTCTACGAGGATTCTCGCACGTATTTCAAGAAGTTTTTTCAGGGGCGAACTCGATTTCTCCGCGACGGTGGTTTCCGGCATCGAAGACCGTGACTGGATGTGTCTGGGCGAAATTTCATCGACCCGCGACGCACTTTCGATCGGTTGTAAGGGAGGTTTGTTCGGCGGCAGGATCGATGGGGATCTGGGCCAGTACCGCGGCAATGGCTGGGTTTCCGCGTATCTGACGTACCGCTTTTGATACGCTGAGACCATAGAAAAGATACGGGAATCGGGGATCGAACCCGGCAGCTTCGTGCGCTCAGCCGTTCGTCGTTCGCCCGGTTGTGCGCCTTCCCGTATCAGTGTCTGGCTGTCAGTTTTCCTTGATCAGTCGCGCGAGCTCTCTTCCGCGCTCCGTGAGGAGGGAAAGATCCGCTTGGGACGGGACTCCCTGCCATTCGACGCTTTCGACGCTGGTCCATTTGAATGAAGCGATGCGTTCTTCGTATTCTTTTTTCGCACCGCCGACCCAGCCCCAGCTGCCGAGGCGCAGGACTTTTTTGCCGGTGAAGTGCTTGCGCTCGAAGAGGTCGAGGATGTGGGCCATTGGGGGGAACATTTTGTATTCGTAGGTCGGCATGGCTAAAACGAGGCCTGCGGCTTTGTAGGAGTCGGCGAGTACGAAGCTTGCGTCGGTGTCGGGCACCTGGTGGATAGTGAAGGGGACG
>JALHET010000059.1 GCA_022839525.1 Lentisphaerota bacterium | reverse complement strand
AGGCGGGCAAGCTAACCCTCGCCGCACCTGATCCCGCCAGCGTGCTCGGCAACCTGCCGGCTCTCTGGCTCGATGCCGCGGCGCCGGGTGTCTTCACCCAGTACCAGAGCTACACCTTCACCAATGACTTCACGGTCATCGAACGGTGGAACGACTGCCGGCCCGGTGCGCCCCACTATGGATACAACACGCGTGGCGGAAATAACCATCAGGTCTATCCCTATGTTATGACCGACAACCAGAACGGTCTGCCGGTGGTGTCGATGGGCTCTTTTCAAGGGACGCTTCCGCCCGGTTATGAGAACGGCTCCTTGCCCGAAGCGCGGCGCCTGCCGCTCTCCACCAACTTCTACCCGCAGCACGTCGTGATGATGTACGGCAGCCAGAACGGCGGCGGTGCGGCGGTCGTCGGCGGAGATGACTTGAGACTGCGACGCGGCGGCTCGACCACAGACGACTACCGCAACCCGGCCACCCCCATTCTGACTTTCCCCTATCCGGTGTGGACCAACGGCGTGGCGGTGACCGCCACCAACACCGGCTTCAACGGCGGCTACCAGATACTGACCCTCAACGCGCAGGGCACGCCCGTGAGCGAACTCGGCTGGCAGAAGAAGTTCACCCCCGATAGCGCTGGTGGCCAGAACTACGGCGAAGTGCTGGTCTACACCAACGCGCTTACCGATCTCGATCGCATGACCGTCGAGACCTACCTGGCTCAAAAATGGGCGCTGCCTTACGCCAACACGCATGTGCCGTCGGTCACAGTCGCGACCGGCGCCGAGTTAGAGGTCGGTCGAGCTTTTACCGTCGCCTGTGTGGACGGCACCGGCACGGTCGCTGCCACCACGCCCGACCGCCTGCCGACCTTTGCCGACACCTTCTCCGGCACGGTCGCGCTCTCGACCGATGCCTTCAGTTTCACGGTCGGCACCAATGCGTTCGGGCAGGCGGTTATCACGCCGTCGCTCGCGATCCCCGGCACGCTCGGGGTCGCCGCCAGCGGCACGGTCAACCTGCACTTCGCGTCGCGGCCGTCGGCCGGGCTCTACCCGCTGATCACCTGCGACAACTTCGCGGGCGCGGGCTTCGCGGCGTGGACGCTCGCCGTCAGCGGCGATGCGCCGGCCGGCCATGACGTCGTAACGCTCGTGCAGAGCACTGACACGCTGAGTGTGCGGATCATAGTAAGCGGCACGCTCATACTTATGCGCTGACTGCACATGAGGAAAGAATGAAAGCTTGGATGGTTGAATTGTTGGGTTGTTGGACGACCTCGTGATCAAAGGCACGACGTTAAAAAACCCAGTCTATGTCGAGAGGATCACAGTCAAGGTGTTCGATCTTGTCTCAGGCACTTGGGCATGTGAAGGTGGCGCAACCCGCCTCGTACAAGTGCCGTTATGGGATAGTCCGATGCTGCTCGCCGAACGTGAGCAGGTGCCGCTGCGTCAAGACGTAAGGAGACAAAGGATTACGGGTACCATCACCATCGACCATGACCTACCTACACGCTCCACCTGCGCTCAAACATGCGCCTGAAGATCGCGGCCAGTGCCTCGCTGGAGGGACGGTTCCAATTTGTTCGGTTCTCGCGGTTGTTTAAGTAACGAATCTATTCTCTTTTTCCCGCCTGCCCAAAAATCAGCCTAAAAAATGCCTCCCCCGATGCTTGCCAGTCCAACGCTGATCCGGTATACTTACGGATTCATTAACTGGAGCCGAGAAAAACGACGTGGATGGTATGACTGTAATTTTGGGATTGCCAAAGGGAAGTCTGCAGGACGCGACCTTCAACATCATGCGGAAGGCTGGGTTCAGCGTGCAGGCGGGTTCCCGATCCTACACACCCAGCGTGGATGACCCCGAGCTGCAGTGCCGGCTCATCCGCCCGCAGGAGATCTCCCGTTATGTCGAACTCGGGCTGCTCGACGCGGGCATCACCGGGTACGACTGGATTTACGAAAACAACTCGGACGTGCACGAGGTTTCCGAGCTGTGCTATTCGAAGGCGACCGCACGTCCCGTACGCTGGGTTTTGGCGGTGCCGAACGACTCCTCCATCCAAAGCGCGCAAGACCTGCAGGGGAAACGCATCGCGACAGAAGCCGTCGGACTCACCCGGCGTTATCTCGCCCAGCACAAGGTCGAGGCGGAAGTCGAATTCTCCTGGGGTGCCACGGAGGTCAAAGCCCCCGAGTTGGTCGATGCCATTGTCGAACTCACGGAGACAGGCTCTTCCCTGCGTGCCAATAACCTGCGCATTGTCGACACCGTTCTCACCTCAACCACGCGCCTGATCGCCAACAAGAAAGCGTGGGGAGACCCCTGGAAGCGCACGAAGATTGAACAGCTCGCCCTGTTGCTCCAAGGCGCGCTGGCCGCAGAAGCCAGGGTGCTGATCAAGCTCAACGTGCCCGCCAACAAGCTCGACGCGGTATCCGCGATACTCCCCTCGCTTCACGCGCCAACCGTCAACAAGCTCAACGACGCCGGCTGGTACGCAGTCGAATCCGTGGTCGAAGAGAAAGTCGTCCGCGATATTGTGCCGCCCCTGCGTGCCGCCGGCGCGACGGGCATCATTGAGTTACAGCTCAACAAGGTCATTTTTTGAACAAAACCTGCATGACCTCCCACAGTCGGATCGTCATGCCTTCTCAGGAGAAATAACGTGGGTTCCATCAAGAAAAAACGCCGCGCGAAGATGTCGAAGCACAAGCACCGTAAACGCCTGAAGAGCAACCGGCACAAGAACAAATAAGGCACAGGATCCGCGTCTATCCGTCCTTTTTGCAAACCCCGGCCCTCCCCGCGTTGCGTTCGAAAGGCCGGGCGAGTTATTTTTTTTGGAGACCCCGCATGAAACCGATCGGATCAGTTGTTCCCCATCTGCCAATCGGCCCATGTTGTGTTATGTTCTCCGCCCTTTTCTGCGCACTCTTGGCGGGATGCCTGTTATCGGAATCCCCACGAACGGCATCTGAGTTCGCGCTGACGGACGCCGAAGCGCGTCAGGCGGGCGCGCTGGCACTTTACGCGAAAGGGCTCCTGTACGAGAGCGGCGAAGGGGGCGACACCAACACCGCTAAAGACGCCGCGCTCACCGCTTTCCGGCAGGCGTTGCGTCTCGATCCCGACAACCGCCGCACCGTCGCCGCGCTGCTCAGTAACCTCATTGACCGCGAGCGCTTCTCTGAAGCGCTGGACGTCTTAGAGCCTTTCCTCGTGCTCCATCCGGATGACAGCGAGATGCGGTTCGAAGCCGCCCGCATCGCTGACGCCGCAGACCGTCCCGGCGATGCGGCCCGCCACTGCGAGGTGCTCCTCGCCGCGCAACCCGATAACCGCGAACTCGCGCAAGCCATTGTCCGCCTTTATTTCCAAGCGGACCGGGAGAAAGCCGCGTTGGACATGATCCGCGCCCAGCACGCGCGCTTCAACGACGCCGCCAGCGCCGCGCTCCCGGTTCACTGGGCGATTCTGTACACCCGCGACGGCAAGGATCCCGCACGCGCGCTGAAATGTATCGACCTCGCGCTCGCCACTCGCACCAGCGCAACCGAACGGGCCGCACTGATTACCCTTTCTGCCGAATGCCGGCTCGCGCTCGGACAGACCAACACGGCTTTCGCCGCCCTCCATCAATCCTGTCGCGAAGACCCGGACTCCACGGCACCGATCCTGCGCCTCGGCATGCTCTGGGCGTTGCGCCCAGACGCCACCAACCGTCTGGCACGACTCGCGCAGCGCGAGCCCGACTCCGACACCACGCGCCTTATCCTTGCAGCCACCTATCAAGCACTCGACAACCGTCCCGCCGCCATCTCGACCCTCAAGGATGTCTTTGCCCGCCGGTTACACGCGGGATATTTCCCCTCCGAGAGTTTCTACCTCTGGCTCGGCAGCCTGTTGGAGGCCGAAAAAGATACCGCCGGCACCGAGCGCCTTTTACTTGACGCACTCGCCACGCACCCCTCCTCGCACGAAATCAAGAATTTCCTCGCCTACATGTGGGCGGAGCAGGGCGTCCGCCTCGACGAGGCCGACCGCCTCGTCACCGAAGCCCTGCACGACGTCCCCAGCAACGCGGCATACCTCGACACCAAAGGTTGGATCCTCTACAAAAAGGCCCGCTTCTTCGACGCGCTCCAGTTCCTCCTGAAGGCGGCCGACTTGGACCGTAACGAACCCGTGATCCTCGACCATACCGGCGACGTGCTGCTGGCCGTCGGACGCAAGGCTGAAGCCGTTGCTTTCTGGACGCGCAGCCGTGAGATCGACCCCTCCCCCGCTATTGATGAAAAGCTCCGCAAGCACGGCGGCACACCCCCGGAAAAGCCGTAGCGGCAACCGGTTCTGTTCCACAACGGACAGACGTGTCCTGCCCGAGTCACTCACCAAACGGTTTTCCTAACCCGTAATATCCAACCCGTAACCTCTGATTTTCCCATGTCCTCATTCCTCCACATCCCATATTATCCGCCTTTTGACCAAATGACGCCGGAAGAGGCAAAAACAGATTTTCCGCTTCTGCTCGAACGCGCCTATGCTGCGGTGAAGGCTTTGGAGCAAGAAACCGTCGCGACCTGGGCCGGCCTGATGCGCCCGATTCACGATGCCTGCCATCCCCTTTTCGACGCCTGGGGCCTCCTCGGCCACATGCTTTCCGTGATGAACAGCGACGCCTGGCGTAACGCCCATGAATCTCTCCAACCCGCCATCGTCGCCTTCTCCCAACACGTCGGGCAGAGCCGCGCCCTCTACAATGGGTACCTCGCCCTGCAAGCCGCCGACCGGGCCGCCCCCTGCCTTACCCCGGTCCAGCGCCGCATCCTCGCCAAAACCATCCAGAGCGCCGAGCAGGCCGGCGTGGGGCTCCCGCCCGACCGGCAAGCTCGTTTCAACGCCCTCCCGACCGAACTCGCGCAACTCGCCACAACCTTCCGCAACAACGTGCTTGATGCGACCAAAGCCTTCTCGCTCACCCTCCACACCCGTGAAGAGGCCGACGGGCTCCCGTCCGCCCTGCTGGCCGTCACGGCCCAAGCCGCCCGCGACGCGGGCGAGACCGGAGCCACAACCGACTCCGGCCCCTGGCGCATCACCCTCGACACCGCCGTCTACCTGCCCTTCCTGATGCATAGCCGCAACCGCCCCGCACGCGAACACCTCTATCGCGCCTATGCCACACGCGCCTCCTCTGGCCGAACCGACAACACGGCCATCCTCGAACGCATCCTCGCCCTGCGCCGCGAACTCGCCTGCCTGCTCGGCTACGCCACGTATGCCGACCTCAACCTGTCCACCAAAACGGCCAAAACCGTCCCCGCCGTAGATGCCCTGATCTCTCAGCTTGCCGATGCCGCTTCAGCCCCCGCCCAACAGGAGTCCGCCGACCTGCTCGCCTTTGCCCATGCCAACGGGTTCACCGACGCCGCCCTTCAGCCGTGGGACATCACCTTCTGGTCTGAACGCCTGCGCGAACACCTCTATGATTACAGCGACGAGGAGCTGAGCCGCTATTTCCTCTTCCCGCGTGTGCTCGAAGGCCTGTTCGGCCTCGCCGAACGCCTTTTCGGCATCACGATCACCCCCGCCGACGGCGAAGCGCCCGTTTGGCACCCCGACGTGCGCTTCTTCCGCGTCGCCGACACAGACGGGACACCCCGCGCCTGTTTCTTTCTCGATCCCTACAGCCGCCCGCAGACCAAAAGCGGCGGCGCCTGGATGAACGATTTCCGCACGCGCGACCGCAAACCGGACGGCACGGCCACACAGCCTATGGCCCTGCTCGTCTGCAACCAGAGTGTGCCCGTAGGCAACACGCCGCCGGTCATGCGCTTCCAAGAAGTCAACACCCTCTTCCACGAGTTCGGGCACGCTTTGCAGCACATGCTCACCACGGTGGAGGAACCCAACGCCTCGGGCGTCAACGGCATCGAGTGGGACGCCATTGAAGTCGCCAGCCAGTTCATGGAAAACTGGTGTTACGACCGCGCCACGCTCAAAGGGTTTAGCCGTCATGCCGAAACCGGAGAGCCGCTACCCGACGCGCTCTTCGACCGGCTCGTCGCCGCCAAGAATTTCCGCGCCGCCAGCGCCATGCTGCGCCAGCTTTTCTTCGCCGCCACCGACATGGATCTCCACGCTCGTTACCCGCGTCCCGAATGGCCGGACGCCGACACGGTGAACCGCCAGAACGCCGGAAAATATTCGCCCACCCCGCTGTTGCCGGAAGACCGCCTGCTCTGTTCGTTCAGCCACATTTTCGGCGGAGGTTACGCGGCCGGGTACTACAGCTACAAATGGTCCGAAGTGCTCTCGGCCGACGCGTTCTCAGCCTTTGAGGAGGCGGGGCTCGACAACGAGACAGCCGTGCGCGCCACGGGCCGCCGCTTCCGGGACACCTTGCTCGCCCTCGGAGGCGGCACAGACCCCACCGAAGTCTTCCGTCTCTTCCGCGGCCGCAACCCTTCCATCACTCCGCTCCTGCGCCATTCCGGCCTCAGCGCGGACAACCGCCCGGCAGCCGCTCCCCCGACATGAAACCGGCGACACCCCTTGAACATTTCCACCGGTTCGCCCAGACCGCCGCATTCTTCGGCATGTTCTTCACGCTGGCGGGCTTGCTCGGCCGTTATGTCTGGTTTTTCGAAATCTTCATCCATTTCAAGCCCCAGTTCGCCGTCTGCTTTCTGGTTTATGCGGGTCTCGAATTCGCCGCCCGCCGCCACTGGCATGCGGCCGTCAGCCTCGTTTTTTCCGCATTTAACGCCGCCCCTGTCCTGCTGCTCTTCCTGCCGCCCGGAACCCAGACCATGCCCCCCGCTTCCGAGCCGGCTCGCCTGCGCATCCTGCACGCCAACATCCTCACACGCAACACCCGTGTTGCGGCGCTGCTTTCTCTCGTCGCGCAGGAGCAACCCGACGCCATCGTCCTTCTGGAGCCGAACACCCGTTGGCTGAACGACCTTTCCCCGCTCACAAACAGCTATCCCGTCTGGGCAGCCATGCCCCGCGAGGATAACCTCGGAGCAGCTATCTACTGCCGGACAAACGCTCACTCGGCGGAAATTTTCCGGCTGAGCGACCCCGAAGCCGTACCCTCCACGCTTGCCCGTTTCGTCATCGGCGGCAAGACCCTTACCGTCGTCGGCGCACACGCGCTCGCGCCCTACAACGGTTAGATGTGGCGCGGCCGCAACAGCTTCTCGCTTGAGCTCGCAAAAAAACTGCGCGGCATAGACGGGCCACTGGTGGTGACTGGAGATTTCAACAACACGCCGTGGTCGGCGCACTTCAGGCAGTTCCTTGAAATCAGCGGCCTGCGCGACAGCGCGCAGGGACACGGCCCTCTGCCCACCTGGCCTGTCGCCGCCCCCCCGCCAATGCGCATCCCCCTCGACCACTGCTTCCACAGCGCCACGGTGCGTATCCTCGCACGACGCACCGGATCCGATATCGGTTCCGACCATCTCCCGCTCATCGTCGACGTCTCGTTCTGACGCGCCACCGACAATCCGCGCCGGTAACCGGTGAGGCGGATCAGAGGCTTTCAGGCCTTGTCGCAAGCTTCTTGACCAGCCAAGCGATCGTCTCGCCAAGGTCGTGCATGTTCTGAAGCCCCTCGTCGTCGTTCGCCACATCCTCGCGTTCCCGTCCCACTCCGAAGTTCCAATAGGTCGAGCCCGGCACGATCATCCGCGACATCAGGAACATGTGGTTGATGGCGTCAAACACGTTGACCGCTCCGCCGCGCCGGTGTGCCACCACCGCAGCGCCCACCTTGCGCGAAAACATCCGCCCATTGGCCACCGCCACCAGACCCGCGCGGTCGATCAGCGCCTTCATCGCTGAGGTCATGCCCGAGAAATACGAGGGCGACCCCATAATGATCCCGTCGGCCTCAACCATTTTCCGGACACACTCATTCACAATGTCCGTCGTGATCGCACACTGCTTATCCTTCGCCTCAAAACAGTGGTAACAGGCGGCGCAACCGTGAATGAGCTGGCCACCGACCTGCACCAGTTCCGTGTCAATCCCCGACCGGGCGATCGGAGCCAACACCTTTCTGAGCAGAAGCGCCGTATTCCCGTCCTTGCGGGGACTTCCGTTAAACGCGACAACTTTCATGCCGTTCCCCCCTTTTCCCACTCGCCATAGGGAACCCGCTCTTCGCGCACTGCCGCCCCTTGACGCCGCGAACGTAAGACCAGCATGTCCCGACGCTCGCGGATCGTAGCGGTGCCGTCAGAGCGTTCGCGTTTTTTGGTGTCGGTCAACACCTGCTGCATCTCCACCACCCGCTGCGAGTAGTTCCAAGCGGTATACGTCTCCAACAGCAGTTCATATCCGTTAAAACGGGCCGGTTCCTGTTGCTGGCGCAACGATGCCGCAACCGCCGGTTTCAGTTCCTCCAGTTGCCGGTCAATCTCCATCATCCTCATCCGTAGTTCGAAATATCGGGCCAGAATCTCCGTACTCATAACATAAATCTCCTTACGTTGAATATACCCCGGAACACGCTCACCGGAAAAGTAAAAAGAACATTATGCGGGCATGAACGGTCCCGAAATGGTCAGGCAGGTGCAGAAACAGTGCACAAAGCTGAATCACGTGTTCATATCGGGTCATACGGCCAACCTCCTGGCAGAGCAAGGGCTGGACGAAACAAATAGCACCTGCGTCAGGAAACCGTTTTCACGAAAGACACTCGCACAGAAAATACAGGAAATCCTGACGCAAAAATAAGTTCGCCGCAGCGGTGCAAAAAAGAGGTTCTTTTTTCCTTATAGCAGTTAACCTTCATGCAAAAATGTCCACATTTGAGACAACGATCCTTGAGCCGCAAGCCATGTGTATGGTAAAGTTACAAAAGCTGTTTGTTTGCCGGACATGGCGATGGTTATGACCCCTGCGAGCACCATTCCGGAGCCCCCCGTATGGAACGAATCTTTCTGAATGCCGGAACCTTACTGGTCTCCGCCGTTGCAGAGTGGCTACAGACGCAGACGCAAGTCACTCCCGGCGGGGTTCAATCGCTCAGCCATATCCTCGTGCTCGTGCCGACTAGGCAGGCAGGCCGTAGGCTACGCCTAGCGCTGGCGGAACAGTCGGGAAAAGGCTGCCTTCCCCCGCTTCTGCGGTTGCCAACGCAAATCATCGTGCCCGCCCGTGAACCGGCCGCCCCGTTCGCAACACCCGCCGAAACGCTTGGTTTACTCAGCCGGCTTCTCCTC
>JALHET010000425.1 GCA_022839525.1 Lentisphaerota bacterium | reverse complement strand
TTTCGTCCGAGAGGATGGAGCCCAGGTCGACAATGCGCTCGAAAGCGGCGATGGCCGCGCCGGTATTACCGGAGGCGGCGGTTTCCTGCCCGTAGAGATACAGAAGCTGGGCGCGCTTCGGGCGAGAGAGGCCTTTTTCCATCGTCATGCGGGAAAGACGCGCGAGCGCGGCTTCGTCCGCGGGAGACTGCCAGCCGACGTCGGACGAGGTTCCAGCTGTTGCGCCGGACTGACCGCCTGTTGCGGCGCCTGCCGGGCTTCCGGCAGCACCGGAGGCAGAGGCCGCGTTCGAACCGGACGAACCGGTCGCGGGAGCGGAACAGGAAGAAGCGAAAAACGACACAAATAGAAAAGCGAACACGATCGAAGATGAAAAGAATCGTCCGAGGATGCCCCGTCGGGCATGACCGCCCCGGCGGCCAGCTGTGCGCGCCCGTTCCGATCCGCCGGGACCGGAGCCGACGTTCGAGCCGGGGCGCCCGGTTTTTCCCGGGCGAAAAGCCGAGACTGCGCGGACAAGCGGAAGCGCGAGAAGGAGAAGGAATACCGGCCACAGAAGGAACCAGGAGCCTTCGTCCCAGAACGTGTAGATGGAAGTGGACGACGAGATCGGTTTGCGCCGGGCGCTGTATTCGGCGGAAAGACGCCACAGGGGCGTGCCGGAACCGAAGTATTCGCCTCCGGGAACCGCTGCGGCCACCTGGCGAAGCAGCTCTTCGTCAAGGGCGGAAACAACGCCCCGCTCGGGAACTTCGGCGCCCGTCGTGGAACCGACGCCCCAGATGTAGAGCCTGACGCCGGAATCGGCCAGAGACTGCGCGGCTTCAACGGGGAAGCTTTCCTGGTCGCCGCCGTCGGTAAACACCCAGACAGCGAGATTTTTCGAGGACGGGACGAAGTTTTTCTTTACCATGCGCAGAGCGTCGCCCAAAAGAGTGCCGCCCCGGGATGTCGAGCCCGCGTCGAGAAGGCGCACGGCATTCGAGAAAAACACCCGGTCGGTCGTGAGCGGGCACTTGGGCACCGAGGTTCCGGCGAAGGCGACTAAGGCGGTGCGGTCGCCGGAGAGCGTCGGCACCAGGTCCGACAGCGCGTTCTTGACGGCATCGAGCCGCGAAACACCTGAACCGCCGGAAGCGGATACCGCCAAGCCGCCGCCCAGATCGGCGGTGTTCATCGAGCGCGACACGTCTACCAGAAACAGCGCATCCTGCCCCGCTTCGGTCGCTTCGTCGCGGTGCGGGTTCCACACGGGCCGCGCAAGTGCGCACACAACACAGAAAAGCGAAACGGCGAGAACCGCGATGCGCAATCTGCCGGGAAAAAAAGATTGCGGGCCCGAGGCGTGCGAACTGGCTTCAAAACGCTCGCGCCAGAGCCGGGCGCGCAGCTCGAAGCGGATACTGACCCCTACGACGGCGACAGCGGGAACAAGCAACACAAAAGCTTCGGGACGGAGTACAGTCATGGATCCATCCTTTTTAAAAGAAGGTGGCGTGCAACGGGGGCAAGAACGAGCAACGCAAGGAGGAGCGCAAGACCGGCTTCGAGATCCGGCTCGGACCTTCTTTCGCGTTCGTTCCGCAATTTCACGGTTTCCCGCTCGGCGATGTCTGCATAAAACCGGGCAAGCTCGTCCAGGTTGTCCGCGCGGTAGTAGCGGCCGCCGGTTTCTTCCGCAATCGAAGTCATGAGCTTTTCGTCCA
>JALHET010000424.1 GCA_022839525.1 Lentisphaerota bacterium | reverse complement strand
AGGACATACTCCTTTCACCAATGGTCGAAGACAGCGGAAGCTTCGACTACCTGAGACCCTACCGCCAGCGCAAAGTAGACGGACTCATCTACGTCGGCCTCCAGTCGCTTTCCGGCAGCATGATCGATGAAATCAACGACCTATTGATACCCTGCATCGTTATCGCCGACCGCCCCGGACACAAGAGAATTTCATGGATAGACACAGACAACGAACGGGCGGGATACGAAACGACCAAACAAATCTGGAAGCGGGGACATCGCGTCATTGCGTTTCATGGGCTTGAACCGGCAATTCATAATGCGAATATCGCCGATCGCGAAGCAGGTTTCCGCCGTGCTTTTCGCGAGCTTGCCGGAACGGAACCTGACGAACGGCTTTTTATCAGGTCGGGCTACGACGGAGAATCCATCCGCAAAAGCATACACGCCCTGTTCAATCCTGCATGAACTGGCTTCGCTCGGTCTTACGGTGCCCGGCGACGTATCGATCGTCGGCTTCGACGGCTTTGCCCGGTTTTACCACTCCTCCCCCACGATCGCCACGAACGCGCAGCCGCTTCCGGAAATGGGAGAGCTTGCTGTCCGGATATTGCTGGAGCACATTACAAACCGGAACCTGCCGCGCCGGGAGGTTGTCATGACCGTACCGTTCGTCGACGGAGAAAGCCTGGGCAACTTGGGAACCCCGGGAGGACGCGCATGAACACAGAACTGTTTGGAGCCGAAGGTGCCGCCCGCGCAGGAAATCTTGTGCGCTCCGGCGCGCTCGTCGTATTTCCGACCGAAACGGTGTACGGTCTCGGGGCCGACGCCTTTAATCCGGCTGCCTGCAAGCGCATCTTCGAGGCGAAGGGCCGTCCGCAGGACAACCCGCTCATTACGCACATCTACGACCGGTCTCAGGTCGACCTCCTCGCGCGCGAGCTTCCGCCCGGCGCCAAGATTCTGATGGATGCCTTTTGGCCAGGCCCGCTGACGCTCGTGCTGCCGAAAAAACCGGCAGTAAGCGACGTTGTTACCGCCGGTCTCGATACCGTTGGCGTGCGCATGCCCGACCATCCTGTCGCCCTCGAGTTTCTGCGTGCCGCCGGAAATCCGGTTGCGGCGCCGTCTGCGAACCGGTCCGGCCGGCCGAGCCCGACCACCTTTGCCATGGCACGCGACGCTATGGAAGGCCGCATCGAAGCGATTCTGGATGGCGGCCCCTGCGAAACCGGGCTTGAATCAACCGTCGCCGCCTGGTCGGGAACCCCGAGCGCCCGCGGCTGGACAATCCTCCGGCCCGGCGCCGTCACCCGCGAAGACCTTTTCTCCGTTCTGGACGACCTGTTTATCCGGGAAACAGAAGTGAAAGATCAAAGCCTCCTAGCCCGCTCGCCCGGAACACGCCACCCCCATTACCGGCCGAATGCGGAAGTCCGCCTCTTTTCTGCCATGCAGGAACTGGAAGCAGAGCAGCTCGCGCTTGCCGCAGGCTGGGCCGTAATCGCGCTCGACGACGCAGGCACAGCCCCCGACGCAGGCACAGCCCCCGGCGCAGGCACAGCCCCCGGCGCAGGCACAGCCCCCCGCGCACAGCCGATCGAACGCCGCTACCCGTTCTGGATCGACCTCGCGCGCAAGCTCTACGTCGATTTTTCCGAACTCGACGCACTCGGCGTTCCCGGCATTTTCGTACAGGCGCCCGCCGCCCGGGCCGAATTGGCAACCGGAGGCACGACTACAGGCGGCATCACCGAAGCACTACTCAACCGCCTGCTCAAGGCCAGCGCCGGCACCTGGGCCGGCGAACGCTGAAAAGAAGCCCTTCACAAAACCTTCTTCCCGGACCGGGCGAACGAATTTGCACACTACCAGTTCAATCCGAAACCGACGGGCCACAGAGGCTTCTGCTCGCCGGAGATAAAACGACCGACCGGCAGCTGTTCCACAGAGGCAGGCCAGTCGAAGGGCAGCGTGCCCGTCGGAGAGCGGTCTCCGGAAAGCACGTCTACAACGCCTGCGCCTTCGGTGCCCGGAAGCCAGGCGGCAACAATCGATGACGCGGCCGACTCCAGTTCACCCAAAACCACGGGCCTGCCGGAATAGACAACAAGCGCAACACGCTCAAACTGCTCGCTCACCCGGGCAACCAGCAGTCTTTCGGAGGTCG
>JALHET010000423.1 GCA_022839525.1 Lentisphaerota bacterium | reverse complement strand
CACGGCCATCAGCCAAGGCACCCAGAAAATCGGTATCTCGATCGTGTCGGTCACCTGACTGTTCCGCAAGAACCTCGTCCCGTAACCCACGCACTCGTACGCCGCCAGCAGGAACGCGCCGATCATCGTTACGCGCATCACAGAATCCACCGCGAAGCGCCACTTCATGTTCAGTTTCTGGAAGAAGTATTCGATCGCCACATGCCCCTTCTTCGCGGTGGTGATCGGCAATGAACAGGCGATCGTAACCGCGCCCGCCACGCGCACGATGTCGTAAGCGCCCTTCACCGGACACCCAACGAGCCGCAGGCTCACGTCAGCAAAAATGATAACCATCATCGCCGCCAGCCCGACGCACGAAATGCATGTCATGCCGTGCCCCACCCACACGACCGCCCGCCAAAACGGGGCGAGCGGTTTTCTTGCCGGTTTCCGCATCTTGCTTATTTCCCTTGAGCCGCGCGGGCTTCCTCCACAGACGCCTTCAACTCATTCAGAAACGCCTCGCCCGGCACCCCCTTCTGCGTGGCGCGCGCCGCATAATCGTGAAGAAGCGGCGCGACTTTCTCCGTCCACAACGCTTGTTCGGCGGCAGCAAGCGGCACGATCTCACGCTTCAGCCCTTTGACAAAAGCGAGCCCCTCTACATCCGCATCGTTCCACGCCTGACCGTGCTTGACAACCCACTCGGCAGATACCGACTCGATGGTTTGCTTCACGTCGGCCGGCAACGCATCCCACTTCCCCTTGTTCATCGCCACAAAAAACGACGTCGTATAACCGACACACCGGGAATCCGTCAGGCAGTTGATGACCTCACCCTGCTTCCAGCCCTTAAGCGTCTCGACCGGACAGAACGTCGCGTCGACCACGCCCTTCTGCAACGCCTCATACGTATCCCCCTGCGGCATGCTCACCGGCGATCCGCCCAGACTCTCGACTATCTTTGCGCAAAAACCCGTGGCACGGATCTTGAGCCCCTTCAGATCCTCCAACTTCGCGACCGGTTTCTTCGTAGCCAAGATCCCGGGGCCGTGCGCATGCACATAGAGGATTTTCGTGTCCTGCGTCTCGGCGGGTTTGAATTTCGCGGTCAGCGCATTGACCATGCGTGTGGCGCTGATGCCGTCCGGATAGCCGACCGGCAGATCCAGTCCCTCGAGCAGTGGGAAGCGCCCGCGCGTATAAGCGAACGCGCTCATGCCGATGTCGGACACGCCGTCCACCACGCCCTGGTAACACTGATCCGCCTTGGTCAGCGCGCCCCCGGGAAACACGGTGATCTGCACCTGCCCGCCTGTGCGTTTTTTAATCTCGTCCGCCCATTCGATCGCCAGTTTGGCCTGAACGTGGGTGGGAGGGAAGAACACGCTGTAAGTCAGTTTAACCGGTTTTTTGGATCCGGTCGCGTCAGACGCCTGTTTGCCGCACCCCGCCGCCAACACCGCGCACGCAAGAACGACTAACCACAAAGAGTGATTTGTTTTCATTCTTAAAGTTTACCCTACGCCGCACGCGCACACAACACGTTTTTCAAGACTGTCGGGGCGTCGGGGGTCAGCCCGCTTAACCGGACCGTCCCACTATGCAGACATGAAAAAAGCGGATCCGTTCACCGGGGTGTCGCACCGGCCCTGAAATTGCCGGCCGCTTCCGAGGTGCTTATCGCGCGGTCATACAGCCGCACATGTTTGACGCGCCCCGAAATCCGTGC
>JALHET010000422.1 GCA_022839525.1 Lentisphaerota bacterium | reverse complement strand
CCGAAGTTGGAGAGAACATGCGGCGGCACGCGGCGGCGCTCGCCATGGCCCGCTTCAATGCACGCGAGGACGCTGCCCGCAGGCTCAGGGAGCACGGCGACTTTCCCGCGCTCGAAGAGCTCAAGACCGTGCTCGGCCTTCCCTCGATTCCCTCCCGCATCGAAGGCTTCGACATCGCGCACATCGGCGGCCGGCTTCCGGTCGCCAGCCTTATCACCTTCACGGACGGCAATCCCGACCGGAAGAACTACCGCCTGTTCCGCCTGCGCACCACCGACGGCGTCATCGACGATTTTGCCTCCATGCGCGAGGCTGCGTCACGCCGGTATACCCGGCTCCTCAACGAAAAAGCAGACCTGCCCGACCTTATCCTGATCGACGGAGGCATCGGCCAGGTGAACGCAGTACAGGGCGTACTCGACTCGCTCGGACTCGACATTCCCATCGCCGGGCTTGCCAAGCAGGACGAGGAAATCTACCGGCCGGGCAATTCGATGCCGATCCGTCTACCCAAGCGCTCTGACGCGCTCCGGCTGCTGCAACGGGTGCGGGACGAAACGCACCGGTTTGCAACAACGCGGAATCAGCGTCTTCGCACAAAGGAAAACACGACGCTCATTTTCGAATCCCTTCCGGGAATCGGACCAAAAAAAGCCCGCGCCCTGCTCGACCGTTTCGGTTCGCTCGAAGGACTGTCCGATGCCGTCAAGACAGAAACAGGCATCGCATCCATTGCCGAAGCCGCACGTATCGGGCTGGATGCGGCAAAACGCGCCGCCGAAGCGGTTCCCGCACTGTTGGCCGCTCGTGCCGAAGAACGTACAAAACGCGCCGACATTCCGGCGGCCGAGATCATACCGGGCGCGACCGGATTCTTGAACAAAGAGACCCAGTCCGCAGCTCCGAACTGGATAGCCACTCTCGCCGCGCAAGCCGGAACCACAGGACTCCCCGAAGAAACGGATCATTCTTCGCAGATACTTCGTCCTGCCCGCACACAACACGCACCGGAGAACAAAGCATGAAACTACTCGCCAGACTCGCTCCCCTTTCCGCACTCGCAGTCCTTGTATGGACGGCAGTTCCCGCTCCGGCCGGCGCCGAACCTTCGCAGGCAAGGCTGCGCTTCAAGACCGACCATGCAGCCGAGTGGGAGCGGATGGAAAGCATCAGACGCGGAGAGCTGCTGCCGACTGCAGTGCATACGATACCGGAAGCCGAATCTGCTGTCGAATCATCGGCCGCCGAATCATCGACCGCCGAATCATCGGTCGGGATTTTTGCCGGGACGAACCTCTTCGCGCTCGGCTGGTCCGGGCTCGACAGCGGCCGCTGGAGCGAAAACTCGCCGACGGGAAAAGACACCTCGTATACCATCCAGCAGCCTTCGTACAGAAACCGCTTTGCTCTTGCACATCCCGCGCTCGAATTCGGCGTGTATTTCGGTTCAGAGCGTTTTTACGGTACAACTTCAATCGATTTCAACACCGACACCTTCACCTGGTACAGCACCAAACAGGGCGAATCCGGAATTACCGGCTTCTGGAACCCTCTCGATGTGCTTTCCTGGTGGATATTCCCCGAAACCGGATATCTTTCGTACGCAGACGATCGCGTTACCCTTGCCGCAGGCAGGTTTCCTTCCGGTATCGGTTTCGGAAATACCAACCTTTTTCTGAACGGACAGGCGTCGTTTTACGACCAGATACAATTCAGCT
>JALHET010000058.1 GCA_022839525.1 Lentisphaerota bacterium | reverse complement strand
CATCTCCACCCACAGCCGCAGGGGATTGGCTTCTGGAGTTTTGACCTCCCCTGAATCGTCTTCGATCATCACCTGTTGCAGAACAGCGGCGGCAAACGCCAACACCAACGCAAAAAGAAAGGCGACCCGCACACCCTGTTCAACACCCCAGATGGCGATGCACGCGCCTCCGGCAAGCGGCCCCAGCATTTTGGGCACACGCCGCATCAGTGACACGGCCGACACGCCCATCGCCCGCCGGTTCTTCGGCACCGCCGTGGATAAAAGATCCATGGTGGCGGGCAGGGAGATAGCCGACCATGAGATAAAGAATGCCGCACCGACCAGCACCGCCCACCACGTCCGGATCAGGATGACACACAAATAACCGGCCATCGAAAGCGCATTAAAAAACAACAGCGCGCGTTTGGTGCCCAGGAGGTCGCTCAAATACCCGCCGGGAAAAGAGTAAAGCGCCGAAAGCAGATCGTCCATACCGGCCAGCAGTCCGATGGGCATTACGGCCGTCGAAGCCTGTGCCAGTTGCTGCAGGTACAACGGCAGGAAACGTTCCGCCATGTGTTCGCCCATACCGACCAACACGATCATTCCGAGCAACCCGGCTATATTGCGCGTGCGGGTCGGGATTCCATGCTGAACAGCCATCAGTTCGTCTGATCCAGAACGGGGTGCCATACCAATTTCCTCGGTGTACCGCCTACTTCTTTCCAGCCCTATATTGGATGACCTGCACGTTCTCCATGGCGATCAGTCCCCCGGAGTCCACCACCGCGAACAGATCATCCCGTTTAGGCAAAAATGCGCTGATTTTCACCTCGTCTTCCGTGATCCCGGCAATGAAGATCCGAAGCCGTTTCGCCTCACCTGTGAGTCCCATGCCCCACCTGCACTTTCGCAAAGAGATTCACGGCAAACATTCAAAAACAGAGCATAGCCTAGCCGCACAGCCTAAGGCCGTCAAGAGGAAGCATCCTGACGCATACAGATCTTCCATCACCTGCACAAACTTGAACATTTCTTGAGGCTCGTTTTTGCTCCGCTCCCGACAGGATGGAAAACACGCCTTTACATCACCCCGCCCCCGGCCTACAATCCCCGGCATGCTGCCCCCTGAATTCCACGCCTATTTCATGCGGCTCGCCATACGCGAAGCCGCAAAAGCCGCCGAAGCGGAGGAAGTCCCCGCCGGTTGTGTCATTGTACAGAAACCGCACTCCCCCGGCATTCCGCTCGCAGCCGTCAAGGTGCTTGCCCGCGCCCATAACCAGACGGAACTGCTGAATGATTCCACCGCCCACGCCGAAATGATCGCGCTGACCCAAGCCGCGTCCGCGCTCGGCGACTGGCGGCTGGCCGGAACCATCTTGTATGTCACCAAAGAGCCTTGCCCGATGTGCGCGGGCGCGATCGTGCTTGCCCGCATACCTCTCGTCGTATGGGGCGTGTCCGATCCCAAACGCGGCGGCCACTCGGTCTTCTCCCTCTTGAACCACCCGAACCTCAACCACCGTCCCGAAATCCTCACCGGCGTGCTGGAACCCGAATGCCGCACGATGCTTCAGGAGTTCTTCCGCGCCCGCCGCGAGGAACAGTGAGGGCTTCCGTTCCCCCCCACCCCGTCCGCCATGTCCGACACCCCTCCTACCCTCTCCCCACTGATTCTCTCAGCGAGCCGCGCCACAGACATTCCCGCCTGCCGCCTGGACTGGTTTCTCAACACCTTAAATCAGGGCGGCTGTGTCTGGCGAAACCCCTTCAACGGAAAAACCGTCTGGGTCTCTTTCGCCCAGGCACGCGTCATTGTTTTCTGGAGCAAGAACATTGCTCCGCTCCTCCCCCATCTCCCTCGCGTCAAACAAACCGGACTCGAGCCCGTTTTCCAATTGACGGTAAACGACTACACACGCGAAGGGTTCGAACCCGGCGTGCCTCCCCTCGAAGCGCGCGTCGCGACGTTCCGTGAGCTGGCCAAACGGTACGGCAACGACCGCGTGGTGTGGCGCTTCGATCCGCTGATCCTTTCGCGCACCACCCCCGTCAAAGAGTTGCTGCGCCGCGTGGCCGCGCTCGGTGACCGGCTCCACCCCTATACCTCGCGGCTAGTCTTCAGTTTCGCTGACCTCCACGCCTACCCCCGTGCCGCACGCCGTTGCGCTGCCGCTCATGCGGGTATCCGCGAATTTGAGCCTGCCGAGATGACCGATTTCGCCGCAGGCCTTGCCCCTCACCTCACACGCTGGAAAATCTCTGCCGCCACCTGCGGCGAAATGATCGACCTTTCGCGTTACGGGATCGTCAAAAACGCCTGCGTCGACGCGCAAACTTTTCTACGCCTCGGACTGCTGACACATGAAGAGGCGCGTGCCGTCGCCAGAAAAGATCCTGGGCAGCGCCGCGCCTGCGGCTGTACCCTCAGCAAAGACATTGGCGCTTACCGCACCTGCGGCCTCGGCTGCGTCTATTGTTACGCCTAAGGTTCCCACCGTTCCGCATCCTCGCGCTGCGACCTCCACTTCGGCCGGGTACCGAACAGCACCGTACCCAACCGCACCCACGTTGCGCCTTCCTCGACAGCCACGCGGTAATCGTTACTCATGCCCATTGAAAGGTTGGGCAGACCGATGCCGAAGTCTTTCTCCCACCGGTCGCGCAATCCGCGGAGTTTAGCGAAGACCGGCCGGATCAACTCGGCATCCGGGCAGAACGGCGCCATGGTCATCACTCCGGTCAGCGTGATGTTGCGGCAACCGAGAGCGCGTTCGATCACCTCCGGAACCTGTTCGGGACGCAACCCGTCCTTGCTCGCTTCGCCCGACACGTTGACCTCGAGCAGGATTTCGGGCCGACGTCCGCTTTCCCCCGCCACATGCTCAATCTGTTCGAGCAGCCGAACGGAGTCGACCGAGTGAATGACGGAAAAAAGCTCCAAGGCAGGCCGCACCTTGTTACGCTGCAGATGTCCGATCAAATGCCACTCCGGGCCACTCACGCACTCCGGGATTTTCCAGGCCGCCTCCTGCACCTTGTTCTCGCCGAACAGGCGTATGCCCGCCTCCCACGCCTCCCGGACAACCTCAGGGCCATGCGTTTTCGTCACGCCGATGATCTCGACCTCGTCTAGCCTGCGTCCCGCCCTGGCACACGCCTCGGCAATATGCTCTTTGACACCACTCAAAATGTCTGCAAGCGCACATTCATTGTCCATCGCCGGTCACCTCCGTCCAAGCGCTACAACCCTATACATCCATGCGGCCGCTGATCGCGCGTTTGAGCGTCAGAGGATCGGAGTATCCCACGCCACTGTCCGCAGGTAATCCGAACGCCAGACGCGTCACGCGCACCCCAAAGGACTTCAGCAGTTCGCCGATGTAACCAGCCGTGGCGTCGCCCTCCATGTCCGTGCTCAAGGCAAGCAACACTTCCTTCACGCTCCCGCGCGCCACGCGCTCGGAAAGCGTCCCCAAACGCAAGTCGGCAGGCCCCATTTGCCTGGAGGGTGAGAGTTTGCCCATCAGCGCGTGGTAACGGCCGTTGAATCCTCCGGAACGCTCGATCGAAAAAATATCGGATGGTTCCTCCACCACGCAAAGCAACGCATCGTCGCGCGTGGCATCCGTGCAGAGTCCGCACGGCTCATGTCCTTTGGAGGTAAAACCGCCGCAGACCGAGCAGCAACAGACCGAAGCGCGGGCCTCCTGTAACGCGGACACCAACGTATCGAGAAGCAACTCGGGCTTGCGGAGCAGCGCAAGCGCCGCACGCTCCGCCGACCTTCTCCCCAAACCGGGAAGCCTGGACAGCGACCGGATCAGATTATCGACCGGCGGTACCATGGGGGTCAGCCTCCGAACATGTCGCCCATGCCTGAACCCTGCATCATCTTGGCCATGGCGTCCTGAGTCTGTTTCTTCACGCCCTTGAGTGCGCCGTTCACAACGTTGTTCAACATGGTCTCAAAGCGCTCCGGCTTGCCGGCGATCACTTCCTGCAGCGCCTCCTGCGACACCTTGAGCGACAGGATGGTGAAGTCGCCCCGCGCAACACATGTGATGCCCCCATTGGCATACTCGAAGGTGATCTTCTCAATCTCCGCCTGAATACGTTTCGCTTCCTTACGCATCTGCATCGCCTGTTTCATCTGATCCAGCATACCCATACGACAAACTCCTTAATTCATCGTGTGCCCAACCGCACACCCTGTTCTGGTCTACGTGTAAACGAAGTGTATACAAACCCGCCCCACGCCTCAAGCCCGTTTGCGCACTTTCTGAAGAAACAACCCGAATACTTCGCGTATTTCACCAACGCGCAGCGCGTAGGCGCTGATCACGTAGCCCCCTCCAAACACAGCACCTACAAGCCCCACTTTCAACAGATCCCCAACCCGTCCAGACAAACCGGCCACAACCGCCAGACGATAGAGAACCCCCCCCCCCACTACTGAAGCCAGCCCCGCCGCCAGTGCCACTCGAACGAGAAAAGACAGCGTCTCGGCAAATGGGAAAACCGGCGCGTTCCGCTTCAACATCTCCACCAGTGTGACGCACTTTAAGGTGCGCGACACCGTAAAGCCTCCCGCGATAAAGGCCAGCAGGGTCAACTCGTGTCCGCCACACAGCTTGAGACCGACCCAACTGATCAGGATGCTCAGCGAGGAGAATAGGATTCCGATCACCGTCACCGCCACCATACGCCGGTTCGCGAAAAAGGCTTGCATCACCAACGCCTCGATGGCGGCAGCAGGAAGAACAAAGGTGTAGAACGAAAGCGAAACCGCAGTGCGGTGAACAGCCAACGCATCGAAATGTCCGCCCTTGAATATCAGTGACGTCAGGGGCACAGCCGAAACAGCCACAAAGAGCGCGAAGGGCACGAAAACAGAGAGTAGCATGCGTCCGAAACGCGTAACCAGCCGCCCGAGCCTCGCGTGATCGTTCTTGTCCACCAGTTCGCAGAAGAACGGGAAGACCGCGATCGAAAGCGTGTAAGGAACTAAAAAAAGCAACGTGCTCTGTAGTTTCCGCCCCATCGAATTAGCCTGCATCAGCCCCGACTCATCCAACGCGCTCAGAACATACACGTTGTTATACTCATCCCGCACCTTGGCCATAAGAATTCCCGCCAGCAGCGGCAATGCCAGCCAACACAAGCGCTTGAAAGCCGGATGCGAAAACGCGAACTCTGGACGGAACAAATGCAGTTTATCGCGCAAGCCGAACAGGTGTGTGCCCACCTTGCAGAGCGATCCCGCCACCAGCCCCCACATCAGCATCTGTCCGTTGTCCCGCGCCAACACCGCCCCGGCAATCAGGAAAAAAACCACACAGAATTTCCAGACGGCATCCCCGAACGCCGCCAGAAAGAACCGCTTATATCCGTTCAGCAACACGTAGGTTGTGGAGCCCAACGAAAGGCCGATCACCGCAGGTGCCAACGTCCGGATGCTCTTTGCGGCCAATTCATACTTCTCGGGGGAAGTGCTTGCGCTCCACGTTGTCAGGAGCCCCACCACCGTGTGAGGCACGAGACAGAATACACATGTCACAACTACCAAAATAAGAAACTGAAGGGTTAGCACAGTATTGGCGAACGTCCACGCGCTTTTCTCGGACTCGACATCCAACTCGCGCATAAAAACCGGCATGAACGACGGCCCCAACACTTCCTCACCGATCAGAAACAGCATAAAGATGCAGTTTTCAAAGGCGAAGGCATACACGACATCAAAGGTGCCTTGAGGCAAACAGTGCCCCATCACTTTCGCCTGAATCAAACCGGCCAATTTGAACAGCACATGCGCGATTAGAACGAAAACACTCGCTTTGAAAATGTGCCGCTCCAGACTCGTCTTACGTTCACCCATCCATCCCCCCTTGGTGAAACAGCACCTTCCCGACGTCAGCCATCCCCCTCACCGGCATCGCGACGCACCTTACTCCATCATCTGCATATCGCACAACTTGCGGTAAGTCCCCCCGGCGGCGTACAGTTGCTCATGCGTTCCCCGCTCGACGATGACGCCTTTTTCCATCACAAGAATCAAGTTCGCGTTGCGGATTGTGCTGAGCCGGTGAGCGATCGCAAACGTCGTCCGGTTCGCCATCAGCGTATTGATCGCGTCCTGCACCAGGCGCTCCGTCACCGTATCCAGCGCGCTGGTCGCCTCATCCAAGATCAGGATCGGCGGATTTTTCAGGATCGCCCGCGCGATCGCGACCCGTTGCCGCTCGCCGCCGCTCAACGCAAACCCCTTCTCGCCCACGACTCGGTCATATCCCTCCGGTTGTGCCACGATAAAGTCGTGGGCGTTCGCCAGCTTGGCCGCCGCGATCATCTGCTCGCGTGTCGCGTCGGGAGAACCGTAGGCGATATTGTTGGCGACCGTATCGTTGAAAAGCACGGTTTCCTGTGTCACGACCCCAATCAGCCTGCGTAAATCACACACATCTATCTGCCGCACGTCAACCCCGTCCATCGTCACCACGCCAGAACACGGGTCGTAGAACCGGGCCAACAGATTGGCCAGCGTGGTTTTGCCGGAGCCCGTACCGCCCACCACCGCCACCAGCGAGCCGTGCGGGATGTCGAACGAGACCTCTTTGACCGCAAGCCCGGCTGCCTCCTGATAAGAGAAGCTCACACGGTCAAACCGCACGCGATCCTCAAACCCGGACTTGCGTACCGGGTTGACCGCCGTCGGCAAACTCATGTCCGTGTCCAGCAACGAAAAAATACGCGCCAGAGCCGCGCGTGCCCGCTCCACCTGAGCCTGCACCTTCCCGAGCTGCTTCATTGGACGATAGGCGACGATGAACGGCACCAGTAGCGGCGCAATCTCATGAATCGCCAGATTCCGGAAGTAGCAATAGATCAAGAACACTCCGGAAAGCAAGATCCCCGTGCACTCGACCGCCGGCGTGATCAACAGTTCCATCCGAACCGTCCGCAAGACACTCTTCACATAGTACTGGTTGGCCTGACGGTAACGCTCAATCTCATATGCCTCCGTATGGTATGCTTTGACCACACGGATGCAGGTGAGGTTCTCGTGCATCTTGGAAGCGATAAACGAAATGCGGTGCAGTGCCTTCCTCGACCATTTGCGCACAAGGTTGCCCAGCACAGACATCGGAACAAGGAACAGGGGGAAGCCGAACAAAACCAGAACCAGCGTTTCGAGCATGTTGTTCTTGACCGCAAAATAGATCACGAACCCGAACGCGAAAAGAATCTCGAACGGCGCACGGCACAGATCCGCCAACGTGTGGGCGATCACGTGATCAACCTGCTGGGGGTCACTCGTGCACCGACTCATGATCTGCCCCACATCAGTCCGCCCAAAGAAGAACAATGATTGCTTTTGCAGGTGTGCGAAGAGATCGATGCGGAAATCCTGAACCACCTTGATGCCTGTCCAGCGCATGAAATACTGGTTCAAGTACATGGTCACGACCTTGACCGCCACGACGAGCGGCAGGACAAACAGGCCGATCAGGAGCAGTTGCCTCGTCATCCGCCCCTCGGCGTCGCGGAAGGTCACGCCGCACCGGTTTCCAAGCTTCTCAACGTTAAGGAACCAGCCCGGCAACCCGTCATCGGCCACGGCCGGTTTACCGCGCTGGTCTTGTTTGATCAGATCTTTAAGGCTCTCTTTGTCAACATCTCTGTGCTTAACCTTTTCCCCTGAATCGTTCAGTTCCGAATGAGCCGGCGCGGCCACTTGGGCACTCCCCTTCTGAAACTGCTTCAGTACCGGCTGAACAATCTGGAACACGGGCACCCACGAGCCGGCTGTGATCGAGCCGGCCAACAGCCCTGCCAAGAGGCGATACCGGTACCTGTGTGCATACCGGTAAAGACGTCCATACGCCTGTCTCGCCGTATACTCCTTATCGAAAAATTCTGCCATACGTTATCCGTTCGCCGCCAGAAACCGTTCGGCTTCCAGCGCGGCCATGCACCCTGTCCCGGCAGCCGTTACCGCTTGCTTGTAGTGACGGTCCTGCACGTCGCCAGCCGCAAAAACACCCGGCGAAGACGTCTTCGTATTCTCCGTGACAACATATCCGTCCGGATCCATTTCGACCTGACCCACAAACGCTGAGGTGTTCGGAGTGTGCCCGATCGCCACAAAAACGCCCTGCAAAGCACGTTCGACGCGGTTCCCAGTCACCACATCCCTGAGGCGTAACCCTGTGACCTCGCCTTTTCCCGGATCAAGCACTTCCTCCACCACCGCATTCCAAACGACATCGATAGTGGGCGTGGCAAGCACGCGATCGGACATAATTTTTGAAGCGCGGAAGGCGTCGCGCCGGTGCACCACGGTCACCTGTTCGGCCAAACGCGAAAGATAGAGCGCGGCCTCCATCGCCGTATCTCCGCCACCGATCACAGCCACCCGTTGCCCTTTAAAGAAAGCCCCGTCGCACGTGGCGCAGGCCGAGACGCCTTTCCCCATCAGCTGCTGTTCCGAATCAAGCCCCAAATACCGTGCGCTGGCGCCCGTCGCGATGATCACGGTTCGGGCTTCGAGGGTGCCGCCGATCATCAGCGAAACCTTTTTAACGCGACCCGAAAAATCGCACGCCGAAACCTCATCCATCAGGAACCGCACGCCGAAACGTCCGGCTTGTTTGCGCATCGCGTTCACCAGGTCGGTTCCCGCAATCGGGGTTTCAAAACCCGGAAAATTTTCGACATCCGTGGTTTGCGTCAGTTGCCCCCCCTGCTGCATGCCGTCAATCACCACCGGTTGCAGATTGGCCCGCGCCGCGTAAATCGCGGCTGTCAGCCCCGCAGGGCCGCTACCGATAATCACCACATTTTCCATTCCTCTTCTCCAAAACGCACGCGTTCACCCGCACACAAAAGGATGCTCCTACGTGTACCGCAAAACCTCATCGACGGTCGTGTACCCGTCAAGCACATTACGGATTGCATCCTCGCGCATCGTCCGCATTCCAAGTTCACGAGCCCGTTCCCGGATGAAGAGGGTTGGGCGGCGCTCGTTGATCAGATCGCGGATCGGGTTCGTCACACGCAGATACTCAAACACGCCTTTGCGCCCCTTGTAGCCGGTTCCGTTACACTTCGAGCACCCCCGACCGTAATAAAACGGACGGTCACCCACGGCAACCCGCTTTAAATCCAACCTCGAAAGCGTGTCGTCATCCGGCATGTAGGGCTCCTTACAGTTCAAACAGATGGTGCGCACCAGACGCTGCCCCAACACGGCCTCCAGCGTCGACGCGATCAAATAAGGCGCCACATTCATGTCAATCAGACGAGTCACCGCGCCGGCC
>JALHET010000421.1 GCA_022839525.1 Lentisphaerota bacterium | reverse complement strand
GGCCCCAAAAGCGATGAATAACAATTGCGTCGATGCGATCCGAGCGCGTGCGCCGCGTCTCGACCGTTGAACGCACGGCCTTGCGGCACACATCGGAAATAAAGGCGTAGCGGCGGTCGGCAATGATCATCTCCGCCGTATCGTCCAAAAGCTTCTCGATCCGCGCCTGTTCGGCGCTGACCGTCTCCAGCACCTCCAGTGAAAAAAACTGCTTGGCCACTTCCGGGTCGTTTTCGAGGAGCTTTACGGCTGTCCAGCGGGCTTCCGCGTCGTTGACGAATTCGGTGTAACGCTGCGCCTGCTGTCGGACAGCGGCGATAGCACGCTCGATGTCGTCGCCGTAGTTGATTTTGGGCGCGTCAACGGGCTGACCCGCATCGGCGACGCGCACCGCCGCGTCCAGCAACTCCCGCATGCCGACGTTCTTGTTGCCGACCGTCGGAATGATCGGTGCCCCGAGCAGCGAAGAGAGCGCGTCGAGATCGAAGTCCAGTCCCCGCAACTTGGCCACATCGCTCATGTTGAAGGCAAAGACGACGGGAACGCCGAGTTCCAAAAGCTGGACTCCGAGATAAAGGTTGCGCTCAAGGTTCGAGGCGTCTACAACATCGATGACCACGTCCGGCTTCTCATCGATGATGAAGTTGCGCGCCACCAGCTCCTCAACGGAGTATGCGGTCAGGCTGTAGGTGCCCGGCAGATCCACAACCTTCAGTTCCCGCTCTCCATGGTGGCAGGTGCCCTCCTTCTTCTCGACCGTCACGCCGGGATAGTTCCCGACGTGCTGGCGGGAGCCCGTGATATTATTGAACAGCGTTGTCTTGCCGGAGTTCGGATTGCCGGCCAACGCAACCATGATCGCTTTCTTCATTCGGCTCGCTTTCCGCGCCTAGAATTACGGCGACACAACAAATGTTCGCTTTGACAAACTTTCACTGCAAAAAAAAGAGAACCGGTCTGTCGAGATTTTTGCAACCCCTCTTGCTTGCAGGCGTGGCACAGGCATCTTGCCCGTGTTTCATGGGCGGGACGCCCATGCCACGAGGGGTTTTGCACGAGTCTCTGTCTTCCCGAGATCATGACTGAATGTCCCCGTCATCCTCTACCGACACCTTCTCCGCCATCCCGCGTCCCAACATCAGCCGACTCCCGTTGACCCCGAGAATCACCGGCCCGTTACGGTCGTTATGGCACACCTGCACCTGCGCCCCGGGCAGCAGCCCCATCGCGGTCAACCGCGCGGCCAGACCGCTGCCGGCCTGCACACGGCGCAGCCGCACCGAGCGTCCTTCCGGAACCAGACTCAAAGGCATCCACATTGCTGGGTTCATGGTTGCGCACTTCACGCTTTGACCCTTTTCACGCTGATGTCCGCCGCCTCCTCCTTGCGGAGCGACAGATGGTAGCCCTTGATCTTCACATCGATGGGATCACCCAACGGCGCCACGCGCACCACCTCGATCAGGCTCCCCGTGGTCACCCCCATGTCGCGGATGCGCCGCTTCACAGCGCCCCCACCGGCGACCTTCTCGATCTGCGCCTTCTCGCCGGGCTTTAGTTCACTGAGCGAAACACTCACTTCGCCGTCTGTTCCTTTCTGCTGTTTTTTCCTGACATCTTCGAGGCACAGTTCGATGCACCGCTCGCAGTTCTGCGGCGCGACCGTCGCCTCCTCGCAGCGGTACCCGAAACCGCGCACCCACTTCGCGCCCGCCCTGGG
>JALHET010000057.1 GCA_022839525.1 Lentisphaerota bacterium | reverse complement strand
CGACTCCTCTTTCCATGTGGGGTTTTCCAACGACGGGGACGGCATCCAATCCGTCTATGCCGAACCCAACAAAGGGAGCCTTCTCCGCCTTCCGCGCCTCGCGCCGGAACAGGGATATGAGACCTGCCTGACCCGAAAGTCATACAGTCACAAGGATGGATATTTCAATGAAAAACGTGACGATCAGAACTATTTCTTCCGTGTGCGGACAAAGAAGGACGAAGAGGGCAATATCGTCAGCGCCCTGTATGGAAAAATCCATGGCGAGTTCGATTGGGATTGGATGGGCGGTGTGCGCTTTACTTATTATCTGAACCCGACTCCTAACGACCGCAACCTTGAGTTTGACGGGAAGAACAACCTGTTAAAGCCGGACTGGCGCGACACGTCTTGGCCGAAGGAGCCGTAGCGGCATTTTTCTACGTGTACAATGTGTTCAGGGAGTAGCGGGGTTAGACATTCAAGGGTTGTGGAGCGTTTTCAAGGTGTGGTAACGCGTTGCCGTAGCAAGGTAACTGAGGCCCAAAGAAGAACGACACCAATCTGGAATGGGATGGCAAAGACCTCAATAGCGGGCTCAAACATGCTCAACGCCGCCATGGAGCATCGGGTTAGCGTTTGATCCAAATCGGTATCGCTATCGGTATCGAAATCGGCCGTTGCGCCCACGCAGGGGCTTGCAACGGCGAGTGTAAGGGTGGCGGCGATCCTGATCCCGATGGCGATAGCGATGGCGCCGCAATGAACCCCAAAACGCACGAACGTTACCTCCTCCTGTCACTAACCGATTACGTCAGCCCTGTGCTTGAGGCTGGACAAGACATTTGCGTTTCCCCTATTATTTCAACCCCAAACGACTGGCACCGTGTGTCGGGCGGCAGGAGTAACAGACACGCCGGTATTCCGTACGGTCTCAGCGGCAGAAGGAAGACGGGAAGAGATGCAGCGGAAGACGGGGGTTACGGTAGCGGAAAACAGAGGATGCGATGAAAGTGTGTAAGTTCGGCGGCTCGTCGGTCGCCAGCGCGGAGCAGGTGACCAAGATTGTCGACATTGTGCTGGCTGATCCGGCACGCCGGATTGTCGTGGTGTCCGCGCCGGGCAAGCGCGACACGGCCGATACCAAGGTGACGGATCTTCTGATCGCGTGTGCGGAACTGGCGCTGGCGGATAAGGAGCACGAAGAGATTCTGGCGGCGATCGTGGAGCGGTATGCGGTAATCCAGCGCGAGCTGAGCCTGCCTGCGGGCATCACGGCGGAGATCGAGAAGGATCTGCGTTTCCGGCTGGCCGGGGACAAATCGCACCGCGGCATCTTCATGGACTGCATGAAGGCGGCGGGCGAGGATAACAGCGCGAAGATCGTGGCGCAGGCCTTTCAGGCGCGCGGCGTCAAGGCCGTTTACCTGAGCCCGCAAGAGGCCGGGATGGTTCTGACGAGCGACTACGGCAACGCGCAGCTGCTGGATGAGTCGTATCAGTTTCTCGCGAAAAACTTGAGGGACCGCGAGGAGGTCGTGGTTTTCCCGGGCTTTTTCGGCGTCACGAAAGACGGTAAGGTGGCAACCTTCCCGCGCGGCGGTTCGGACATCACGGGGTCGATTTTGGCGGCGGCGGTGAAGGCCGACGTGTACGAGAACTTCACGGATGTGGACTCGGTCTATCCGGTGGATCCCCGGCTGGTGCCGGACGTCAAGGCGGGAATCCCGGTGATGACGTACCGGGAGATGCGCGAATTGTCGTACGCCGGCTTCGGCGTGTTCCACGACGAGGCGGTGATTCCGGCGGTCAAGGCCGGCGTGCCGATCAACGTGCGCAACACCAACCGGCCCGATGAGCCGGGCACGATGATCGTGCAGTCGCGCCGCGTCCTGTCCGGCGGCGTGGTGGGGATCGCGAGCGACGACGGGTTCTGCAATATCTTTGTGGACAAGTACATGATGAACCGCGAGATCGGGTTCGGCCGCCACCTCCTGCAGATTCTGGAGTGGGAGGGGGTGTCGTACGAGCACATGCCCTCCGGCATCGACAACGTCTCGGTGGTGATCCGCGACAAGAACTTCGATCAGGCGTGCGAGCGGCGCGTGGTGGAGCGCATCCGGCGCGACCTGAACCCCGACGCGGTGCTTGTGGAGCGCGGGTATGCGTTGGTGATGGTGGTGGGGGAAGGGCTCTATTACACGGTGGGCATGGCGGCGAAGGCGACGCGGGCGTTGTCGGACGCGGGCGTGAACATCGAGATGATGAACCAGGGCTCTTCCGAGATCAGCATGATGTTCGGGGTCAAGGCCGAGCAGCGCGCGAAGGCCGTGCGAGCGCTCTACAAAGCGTTTTTCTAACGCGGGCAACGCCCGCAACCCAATTCAATCTCACACAAAGGCACAACGGTCACAAAGGTTTTTCCATAGCCCCCTAATCCCCTTCGTGCCCTTCGTGTCTTCGTGTGAGAAACAACGTGTTTTTTATTAGCCTTATCGGCCGATAAGGCACTAACTCAGGCGACACCTATGGAAAAAGTCTACATCTACGACACGACGCTGCGCGACGGGGCGCAGGGCGAGGGGATTTCGTTCTCGGATGCGGGCAAGGTGCGGTTCGCGCGGCTGCTCGACGAGTTCGGGATTGATTATATCGAAGGCGGTTTCGCCGGCTCCAACGCGCGCGACCGGAAATTTTTCGAAGACATCGGAAAGGAACGGCTGAGCCACGCGCAGGTGACGGCGTTCGGCAGCACGCGGCGGGTGGACGTGGACGTTAAGGACGATCCGCAGCTGGCGGGGCTGCTGGCGGCCGGGACGGAGTGGGTGACGGTGTACGGCAAGGCGTGGCTGCTGCATGTGACGGACGTGCTGCGGACGACGGGGCCGAAAAACATCCAGATGATCGCCGATACGGTGGGATACCTGCGCGAGGCCGGGCGGCAGGTTTTCTTTGACGCGGAGCATTTTTTCGACGGCTACAAGGATGACCCCGCGTATGCGTTGCAGGCGCTGGGCGCGGCGGTGCGCGAGGGCGCGGCGGGTGTGGTGCTGTGCGACACCAACGGGGGCAGCCTGCCGCACGAGGTTTTCACGATCACGCAGGCGGTGTGCGCGGCATTGCCCGGCGCGCAGGTCGGCATCCACACGCACAACGACAGCGGGCTGGCGGTGGCCGCCGCGCTGGAGGCGGTGCGTGCCGGGGCGCGGCAGGTGCAGGGTTCGGTGAACGGGTACGGCGAACGCGTCGGCAACGCCAATATCGTGAGTATCCTGCCGGCGCTCGAACTCAAGATGGGGTTCCGTTGCGTGGGCGGAGAGAAGTTGAGGAAACTGCGCGAGCTGTCGGTGGTGACGGACGATTTGGCGAACCAGCGGAGCGACCCGCGGCAGCCGTATGTGGGGCGCTCGGCCTTCAGCCACAAGGCGGGCGCGCACGTCAACGCGATCCAGAAGAACCCGCAGACGTTCGAGCACGTCGCGCCCGAGGCGGTGGGCAACCAGCGGCATGTGCTGGTGTCGGAGCTGTCCGGGGTGGCGAACGTGCAGCTCAAGGCGTCGGAACTGGGCATGGATTTGGCGGCGCTCGACAAAAAGCGGGTGCGCGAGGTTCTGGACGCGGTCAAACAGCGCGAGAACAAAGGGTACTCCTACGAGTCGGCGGACGGCTCCTTCAAGATCCTGCTGCAGAAGATGCTGAACGGGCACACGCCATTCTTCGAGTTGGAGGGGTTCCGCGTGATCGTGGAGAAACGCGGCAGCGACGAGCCGTGCATTTCGGAGGCCACGGTGAAGGTGAAAGTCAGGGGCGAAACCGAACTCACGGCGGGGGAGGGCTCCGGCCCCGTGGACGCGCTCAACGCGGCGTTGCGGCAGGCGCTGACGCGCTTCTATCCCGAGATCAGGCAGATCGCGCTCACCGATTACCGGGTGCGCATTCTGGATCCGCAGGAGGCCACGCGGGCGGTGACGCGCGTGCTGATCGAGTCGGGCGACGGCGTGCGGCATTGGGGCACGGTGGGCGTGTCGGAGAACATCATCGAGGCTTCCTGGCAGGCGTTGCTGGACAGCGTGGAATACAAGCTGTATGAGTGCCGGGCGCGCTGACGTCCGCGCGGGTTAGCGGGGGGCCGGCCAGCAGGCGACCAGCGCCGCGGCGACCACGATGCCGACGAACATGCCGGCGAAGACCTCTTTGCGTGTGTGGCCGAGCAGTTCCTTCAGGTGGGTCTGGCTGAGCTTGTGCTGCTTGAAAAGCTCATCGATCATCTGGTTCATGATTTTGGCCTGGTGGCCGGCCGCTCGGCGGACCACGGCGGCGTCGAACATGGTGATGGCGGCGAAACCTGTGGCGAGCATGGCGATGGGGGAGCCGAAGCCCTCGGTCAGCCCGATCGACGTGCAGAGCCCGCAGACCATGGCGGAGTGGGCGCTGGGCATGCCGCCGGTGCTGAGCAGGTAACGGAAGTCGATCTGGCCGGTTTTGACGAAGCCGACGGTCATTTTAATGACTTGGGCGAGCGTCCATCCCGTGAAAGAGGCCCAGAACCAAGGCGTCGCGAACAGATGGAGGGGGTTGAGGTCGGCGGTCATAACGCGGTTTTTTTCTGTAGGCGGCGCCAGCGTTGCGACACCGCATGTTTAATGAAAGATTATGGCATGGGGGTATGGGCATTGGCAAAGGTTTTTTTCAGGACGGCGGGCTTGCGAACTTTTTTTGTTTCTGGATTGCATTCTTAGCCGCGCCGGATTAAAGTATAGCCACTACATGGTAAAAGTGGTTGAGGGCAACGGCGCTTGACTTTGACAGGAGAGATCGAAATGAAAAGAATTCGTGGCGTGCAACAGCGTATGTGGGTAAGCGTGGCGGCGGCCTTTCTTTTTGCGGCAAGTTCGGTGTTGGCGCAGACCGGCGGACGTTTGGGGCAGTTGCGTCCGGGACAGGCGGGGCAGCCTGCGGCGCGCGGCGCGAAACGCGAGGGCGTGCAGATCACGCGGATGCCGCCCCCGAACAAGACGGCCATGGTGAGGACGCCCGAGTTCAACGTGAATGTGCAGAATACGATGCCGAAGGTGACCCGCAAGCCGCGCGAATGGGCTCTGTTTGAGGTGAAGTACGAGTGCGATGCCAAATGGACGGATGAGCTGGCCTTCAGCTATCACGTGATGACCAAAGGCAAGAACGACGAGGGCAAGGAGGCCTTCAGTTATTACACGCTGACGCTGCGTTATCTGGATGTCCCGAAAGGGGAGCACATGAGTTGCGTGGCGATTCCGCCGAGCCAGGTCGAGCGGTACGGGGAGCCGGTGGCGGTCGCCTTGGAGATTGTGAACAAGGAAGGCAAGGTGATGGACAGCAAATCCGAATCCGTCATTCCCCTTCCCAAAGAGTGGTGGAAGGACAGCAAAGTGCTTGATAACCCGCAGTTGACCCGCCGCAACGGCCTGATCGACCGTTCAAAGACCCCGTTCGCGTTGATCAACGCGGATGATTACGAGGTGGTGCAATAGTGTTCTCCTCAGACCGCATACTCGCTCTGAATGTGGGCGCGGGTAAAATTCTACTCGCCGAGTTTTCCGTCAAAAGCGGACGCCCGCCGGAGCTGGTGAACTACGGCACATGCGAATTGGGTGTCGAGCCCGAGAACGAGGTGGGCGTGGGCGAGCTTTTGGCTCCTGCCATCCGGGAGATCATGAAGTCGCGCGGGATCCGTCCCGCGCCGCTGATGCTGTCCATCTCGGGGCAGATGGTGTTTCCCCGGTTTGTGCGTTTGCCGGCCGTGGGCGAGGAGAAGCTGCTGCAGATGGTGCGGTACGAGGTCGAGCAGAATGTCCCGTTCCCGATGGAAGAGATCGTGTGGAACCACCAGTTCATCGGCGACGACTCGACGGGCGAACAATGCGCGATGATCGTGGCGGCCAAGATTGAGAGCGTGCGCGAGGTCACGGACCGCGTGGTCGAGGCGGGGCTGGAGCCCGATACGGTGGACGTGGCGCCGATGGCGCTCTACAACTGCCTGCGCTACAACTACGCCGATTTGGACGGCTGCTCGGTGCTGCTGGATATCGGCGCGCGTTCGACGAACCTGATTTTCATCGAGGACGAGAAGATCTACAGCCGGTGCATCCCGGTGGCGGGAAACGCGATCACGCAAGAGCTGGCCAAGAGTTTCCAAATCCCGTTCGCCGAGGCCGAAGCGCTCAAGCGCGAGCGCGGGTTCGTGGCGCTGGGCGGCGTGTTTGCGACCGAGGACGAGGTCGCCGAACGCATTTCCAAGGTTGTGCGCAATGTCGTTACGCGCCTGCATGCGGAGATCAGCCGGTCGATCAATTTTTACCGCAGCCAGCAGGGAGGCAACGCGCCGGTGCGGGTTTTCCTGACGGGCGGCACGGCGGTGCTGCCGCATTTGGACACCTTCTTCCGCGAGAAACTGCAGGTCGAGGTGATCTACCTCAACCCGTTCACGAATGTCGGCGTGGGCAACCGGATCAACCGTGAGCGGGCGGGGGCTGATGCGTTTGTGTTAGCGGAGACCGTGGGGCTGGCGCTGCGGCGCTCGCTGGCGTGTCCGGTGGAGATCAACCTGATGCCGCCGGAGATTGTCAAGCGCAAGTCGCTGAAAAAGCGTATCCCGTTCTTCGTCTTGGCGGCGGCGGGCATTTTGCTGAGCCTCGGCAGTTGGACGATGTACGAGCAGCAGATGGGCAAGCTGTACGCGTTTCAGGGCGAGCAGGTCTCCTCGAAACTGGCCGTGTGCAAAGCAAAACAGGCGGGGCTCTCGAAGGCCGAGAAAGCCAGGGGGGAGGTTCAGCGCAAGGCGGACGCCGTGCGGGACGTGATCCTTCAGCGGACCGCGTGGCTCAAGCGTGTGGACGCGGTGCGCAAGAGCCTGTTCGAGGGCATGTGGCTGACGGAGCTGGTGCCGGTCAAGGATGCCGCCGGCACGGTGACCGGCGTCCGTATTGTGGGCCGCGGCTGGGTGGATAAATTGCGGGAGATCGAGGAGAAGGCCAGGGCGTCCGGGCGCATGGTTACTGCGGTTGAAGAGTTGCGCGACCGGCTCAAAACCCAGTCGGTTTTCGGCAAGGGACCTCAGGATGTCAAGATCGTAGGGATCAAGGACGTCGAGGCGTTTTTAATCGAATTCACAATCGAGGCGGCGCTGGCGGACTCGGCGGCTCCGAAGGATGCGACGGCACGATGAAACGACAGCAACTCGTTCTGGTTATTTTCGGTGTGCTCATGGCTGCGGCCTGTCTGGCCACGGGCTGGTTCCTCTTTTCCGCGATGATGGAGAAGAACGCGGCGGCGGAAGCGCGCAATCAGGCTTATGCGGAGGTGCAGGGCATCTATGGGGGCAAGGTTTTCCCCAGTGCGGAGACCATCGCGCGGGTGAACGCGGACCAGAAAGCGCTGGAGGCTTGGCTGGTTAACGCGTCCAATGTGGTGCATGAGGGGGAGCTGAGGGTCGAGGCGAAAACCCCGACCGGTTTCAAGCAGACGCTCCAGGCGACGGTGCGGGCCTTGTCGGCTCACCCCGGCGCGGCCAACGGCAAGATCGTCGCCAGCGGGTTCCATTTCGGGTTCGATAAATATCTCGGCGAGTCGGACAGTCTGCCGTCCACCGAGCATGTGGACCGGTTGACGCGGCAACTGACGATCATTGAGATGCTGTGTAAAGAGCTGTATGCGGCCAATATCCTCGAACTCAAGACCGTCACGCGCGAAACGTTTGAAGAACAGGCTCTCCCGGGGCAGCCGGGCTCCGAGCCTCAGCCCGCCAGCCGGCGCCGGCGCCGGCGCGACGAGGCGTCCGCCCCCGCGCCCGTGGCGCCCGTCCGAGAAACGGCGGGCTATTTTTCGAAACAGCGCTTCACCTTCGAATTCCTGGCGAGGCCGACGGCGTTCATCACGGCGCTGAACCGGCTGGCGGCGATGAAGCTGTTCGTGGTTGTGGCAGAAACGGAGTTCCGCAAGACGGATGATCCGCTGGCCAAGCGTGCCGTCAAGAAAAGGGAGGGCGCGGCTCCGGGGCAGGGGGGAGGCGGCGAGGCCGCTGTCGATCCGGCCACGCTGACGCATGCGCAGCGGCTTGTGACGGATCCGAATCTTGAGCCGCCGGTGAACGTGAAACTGGATATCGATGTCTATTCCTTCGAGGGAGTGTAAGCTGTGGCCCTGAAAATCAACCCCGACCTTCCTTTTCTGCGGCATTACGACAAGCTGATTGCTGTCGGCGTGTTGATCTTCCTGCTGATTTCCCTTTTTTACCTCACCCATGCCGGTGCCGCGCGCCAGCGGGAGGAGTCCAATTACATCCTCAAGCTCGAAAGCCTGAAGCCGGCCGCCGACCGTCTGCCACCCATCGAGCTGGCCGACTACGAGGCCGCGTTGCGTTTGGCGCGTGACCCTGTTCAGTTGGATCCGCCCGACGCGCAACAAGAGGGATTCCTGTCGCCGGAGCGGCGTGTGGGCTGCGTGGCGGCCGCCTGCCAGAAGCCGATCCCGTATGCGGCGGCGAGCTGCCCGTTCTGTGGGGCTAAACAGCCGCTCGCTCCGGAGCTCGATGTGGAACTCGACTCGGATGGGGACGGCATTCCGGATAAGATCGAAATCCAGTTGGGGCTTAACCCGCAGGACGCCTCCGACGCCAAGGGCGATCTGGACGGCGACGGGTTCTCCAACCTCGAAGAGCTGCTTGCCAAAACCGACCCCAAGGACGCAAAATCCCATCCGGCGCTCGTCAATCTATTGCGCGTCAAAGAATTACGCGGCAAACGCCTGCCGCTGATTTTCAGCGGCGTGAACAAGATGCCCGACGGGAAGATGCAGCTGGTGTTCAACCTGACCGGCGCAAAAGCGCGCACCGTTTGGGTGCGCGAGGGCGAACGGATCGGGGATAGCGACTACACCGCAGGCAAAGTCGAGATCGCTTTCGAGGAGCGCGAGAATCCCAATATGCCGGGAATCAAAACCCGCGTAGACGTTTCGACTGTGTCGGTGAAACGCCTGACGGACGGCAAGACGATTTCGCTGCGGATCAACGAAAGCGGAAAAAACACGGACATTGAGGCGGTCATCGTGTTGCCGCTCGACAATTCCGAGTACACGGTGCTGGAAAACGGCACGTTTAAGGTACGCGAAGAGACTTACCGTGTCGTATCGGTCGATACAAAGGGTACAACAGTCACGATTGAAAACGAAGCGGGCGGGCAACAAAAAGTTTTGCGCAAGCTTGATTAGTTTTCTAAACCAAGGTATATTGTGCTCACTTTTTTACTGAATCACAGGATTAAAAAGCTGCCAGACAAAGAGGAGTCTCTCCAGATGA
>JALHET010000420.1 GCA_022839525.1 Lentisphaerota bacterium | reverse complement strand
CGGACCGATGCCTATCTTAACGGCGTCTGGAAGAACAGCACCAATCTTGTCAGCAAATACCCTGATCTCAACAATTGACCTTTGGCGACAAGATTGGTGCTGTTCTTCCAGACGCCGTTAAGATAGGCATCGGTCCGGTCCGGCGCGACCACAAAGGTGAGCATGTACCAGACGTTGGTTTCGAGGTCACCGCCCATCTCTCCGTAAATAAACGCGCCCGTCGCGTTAGGGGCGGCCGGATTTAAGTTCGAAATGAAATTCCCGCCGTTCACCTTGAAGTCAAAAGAACCGGTGTTGCCGTTTTCCGCCGCATTCACGCGCGTGCTGAAGATGCCCTGGTGGCCGATGTTTCGCCGCCCCAGCTTCACCCACGCCGAGACCGAGAAGACCGCCACGTCAAACGCCTGCGTATAGCTCATCTTGAGCGAGCTTTTCCCGGAGAAGCGGGCGGCCTTTCCGCAGAACCCGCCATCGACAAACGTGACGACGTTCGTGTCGTTCTGCTGGGCGAGGTCGAACCCGTTTCCGGACTGGTCAGCGGGTGTGCCGTCGTCGAAGGTCCACAGCGCGATCAGCCCCTCCGGATAGGGGTGCTGGCGATCCTGGTTCAGGCGCGCGCGCAACGTGCCCGCCTGGACATCGGTCGTCCCGCACCAGGCGTTGTTGGCGGAGGGGAGCGTGAGCGCGGCCATGCCGCGTTTGACGACGCCGCCGTTCGTCTCCGCGGCCCTCAGCGGCTGCGGCAGCGTGATGCTAACGGCCGGCGTCTCGATAATCGCCCCGCCGGAGCGGAGCGTGAGGGAGTCGACGCCGTAGAGGTAGTTGGTCAGGCTCGAGGCGCCGTAAGGGGCGAGGCCTGTCGCCTTTAAAACCCCGCCGTCGAAGGTGAAGGCTGTCCTGCCGCCACCGCTGGCATAAGGGACCGCCCGGGTGGTGGCCACAAGGTCGAGTTCGCCGACACCCGGCACGCCGTTACCCAGCACGACCGTATTGTACCGGTCACGGTGGGCGTCGGACATCCACGAGCAGGAGCCGGCCACCGCCAGCCGCCCGCCTTTGACCGCCACATGTCCACCCGGGCCGTTAAAGGAGAAACCGCTCTCTTCTTTATAGCCCATCGCAAGACGGCCCAACGCCATGACGCCTCCGTTGACGGTCAGATAGCCCTGCCCATACAAACCGACATTCGCCCAGGAACTGGCCGGGGCGGTAAACGTGCCGCCGTTCATGAGGTAGGTGCCGTCCGACGAACCGTGGTCGCGGATGAAAAGAGTGTCGCTGTGGGTGAGATCCACCCTGCCGCCCTCCTGCCGGACCACGCACGCGCAATTCGTCGACGCTGAAACGCTGTCGATATAGATGCCGCCCGCCCTGAGACGCGCTCCGGGCTCGATCACCAATTCGGCCTGCCGGTTTGAGCCGCTCCCGAGCGAGACGGCGTCGCGCGCCGTGCCGGAAAGCGTGTAGTCCGCGCCGGAGGCCAAACGCAGCTTGCCCTCGCGCAGATGGAGTTTCCGCTCGGCGCCGCTGACATTGGCGGTGCCGGCCAGCGTGACCCCGTTGGTGCTCTCGACCGCGAGCGTGGCGGCCGCGCTGAAGGCGAGCGGGCCGCCGAGCGTCAGGGCGGCCTGTTCAGTGCGGAGCACAGAGGTGGCGCTGACCGTGACGGGCGCGTTGAGCGTGACCGCGTCTGTGCCGGTGTGGCGCAGGGTGCCGCCGCCGA
>JALHET010000419.1 GCA_022839525.1 Lentisphaerota bacterium | reverse complement strand
CGCGGGGTCGACAATCCGCCCAACGCTGTCGTATTTGATTTCCCCCGCCTTCCGGTACGGCTGTCTCACAGGCTGGTTGAACGCGCGGGAATACGGACGCCCGCCCGTCTTCGCCCAGCCGGACAGAACACCCGCCGAATCATAAACGGGCTCCATGCCCGTCACGTAGCGCCCCGTACGCCCGAACACAGATGACACGCCCGCAACGGGAGACTGCCCGGACGCCTGGCGGTACGCGCCCATACCCGCCGCCGCCGCGCCGCCCGCCGCCGCCACAAGCGCGTGGAAAGCCGCAATCTTCCCCTCGGTTCTCCGAACGCCGTCCAGCCACATGCGGAACGCCCTATCATAGTCCGCCTGTCGCTTCTCGTACGCGTCAGCCGACGTGATGCCCGGCTTGCCGTCGTAATCGGCGGAAGGGAAACCATACGCAAGCTCCAGCGCACCGCCAGCGGGGGCGCGGGAAGAAGAAGCGACTCCGACACCGAGCCGGTCGAGCACCTCACGCTCAGCACGCGCCGCGTAGGCCGCAGCCCGCGCCGCGTCGCCCCACGGCTGCAAACCCATCATAGGGCCGTATTTCGCCAAACGAGACGCGGCACTCGCCGCCCGAGCAGACTCACTCCACCTGTTTTTCATTCCAAACCCCTTTCACTCTCAAACCTTCCGAAACACCACACTAACGATCACCCGCCTCTTCCGACGCGCGACGACGCGCAAGTGCCGTCCTGTGCAATTTCCGCAATATCCGGTACGGCGTTCCCGGGGGCACATCGACATCGGGCATCCATTCGCGAATCGTGCTCTCCAAGGCACCACGTTTTGCGGCCTCGGCAGGGCTGTCACCCGTGCCGCCTTTCCCGTACTCGACAGACGCCTCACCGACCTTCCCGATCTTGTACGCGCCAGTCGGCCCGTACGCGCCGCGCCCGACCACACGGTCACGCCAAAGCCGCAAGAACGGGGTCACCACGTCCCCCGCGCCGTCCACGTTTTCCCCAGCCTCGCGCAAATCGCGGATGTACGACTCCCGCAACTCTTTCTCGTTCGCCTCGACCCGCCGCGTCTCCGAGATCCGCTGCCTCACTTCTTTGTACGCCGCCTCGACGACCCACTTCGCCGCCATCGGGTTTCCGGTCACCTCGGGTAAAAAGTGAAGCAACTCGGCCGTGCTCTTGGGCGGGGGCGTATCAGCCGCGTTGGTATCGCGCAATGCCGAGTACCACCACTTGACGGCCATGTCGCGGGCGACCGTCCGAACGCCCCACCTTTCTCCGTCCGTCAGACCGTCAATCCCAAGCCCGCTTTTCCTGACCTTCTCCTCTCGCCGACCGAGCCTCGCCAAGGCGTCTAAACGCCTCGCTACGGGGGGTCTGCCCGAAGGGGCGCCAACCGTACCACCAAACGTCGCGGACGCGGCTCCGGCAGGGCTGGACGCGCCCAGCGCGGTCGAAACGGCGCCGCCGAGAGAAGCCACCAGAGAATTGAATGTCTCGATGTTATCGGCGGCACGGTTGGCCTTGTCCCACAGGGCTCGCATGTCGGCTTCGTAAGCGGCTTGCCGCCGCGCAATCGGGTCGGCGTCCCACACCCCGGGCTTGCCGAACGTGGGCGACTTCGCCCACTCAGCACTCGCCCCGGCGTAATCCGCGATGACCGGCCGACCGTCAGGATAGTACCCGCCGGAACGGGCGGGCAGTTTCGACAAACGCTCATACTCGGCACG
>JALHET010000056.1 GCA_022839525.1 Lentisphaerota bacterium | reverse complement strand
GGTTCTCGGTGAACAGCCGGATCTTCTGAGGCGCGACACGGTCCTCCACCGGTTTGGAGGTCTCTTGCACGACCGCGTTGTCCTGCTTTTCCGCCTCTTCCATCTGGCAGGTCCACTGCTGCCGCCAGAACTTCGGGATGGCTATGTCGGGATCCATTCCCGGGTTCAAATCCGCCTGAAAAAGCATCTGAAGCGCCCATTCACGCCCTTGTCTGCGAGTCGCCATGCGGGTCAATCCTTTTGTGCGGTTAGAGCGCCTTCAGCACGGCCACAGTCTCGATCGCGGCCATCACCGCGTCCCAGCCCTTGTTGCCCTGCTTCGTGCCCGAACGCTCGATCGCCTGCTCCAGGTTCTGCGCGCAGACGATCCCGTTCACGACCGGCACATGGGTGTCCAGCGTGATCTTCGAGAGCGCCCGGGCCACCGTGCCGTTGATCAAGTCGGCATGGGGCGTTGCGCCCTGAATCACCGCGCCCAGCGCGACAACGGCATCGGCCTTTCCGGACGCAGCCAGCTTCTGAGCCACCTGAGGGATTTCGTTCGCGCCCGGCACACGCACCAGCGTCAGGTCGGCATCCTTGCCGCCGTGCCGCACGAAACAGTCCGCCGCGCCCTTCACCAACTGCTCGGTGAAAAAGCTGTTGAACCGGCTCACCACCAGAGCCAGCTTCATCCCGTCCGCATCCAGTTTGCCTACGATCTCTTTCATCTCACTCCTCCTTCTTACGGGCGACCCGCCGGCCGCCTACCCTCTCACATCAAATGCCCCATCTTCGACTTTTTCGTCGCCAAATACCGCCGGTTGTAATCACCCGGCTCGAACACCAGCGGCACGCGCTCGACGATCTCCAGCCCATACCCCTGCAACCCCACCAGTTTCTTGGGGTTGTTCGTCATCAGCCTGATCCGCTTGAGCCCGAGGTCGGCCAAAATCTGAGCGCCCACGCCGTAATCGCGCATGTCGGCCGGGAAGCCCAACTTGAGGTTCGCGTCCACGGTGTCAAGCCCGCCCTCCTGCAACTTGTAGGCGTGCAGCTTGTTGACCAAGCCGATCCCGCGCCCCTCCTGCCGCATGTAGAGAACCACCCCGCACCCCTCCTGTTCGACCATCCTCATCGCCGTGTGGAGCTGGCTGCCGCAGTCGCAGCGGGATGAGCCGAACACGTCGCCCGTCAGGCATTCGCTGTGGACGCGCACGAGCGGCGCCGGGCAGCCCGGCAGGTCACCCTTGATCAGCGCAAGATGCTCCATCCCGTCCGGCGACGAGGTGTAGAGGCGCAACCTGAAACGGCCGTACTGGGTCGGCAGGTCGACCTCTTCGATGTAATCGATCAGCCGTTCGCGCCGCCGCCGGTACTGGATCAGGTCGGCGATGGACAACATTTTGAGCCCGTGTTTGACCGCGAACGCGCGCAAGTCCGGCAGACGCGCCATCGTGCCGTCCGGCAGCATGATCTCGCAGATCACGCCCGCAGGCTTGAGCCCCGCCAGCTTGGCCAGATCCACGGCCGCCTCGGTATGCCCCGCGCGCACCAGCACGCCGCCTTCGCGCGCCTCCAGCGGAAAAAGGTGTCCCGGGCTCACAATCGATTGCGCGCCCGCCTCCTCATCAATCAGCACCTGCACGGTCCGCGCGCGGTCCGCCGCGCTGATGCCGGTCGAGATGCCGGACGCGGCGTCCACCGAATAGGTGAAAGCGGTCGCAAACTTGTCGCCGCGGTTCCGGCTGGGCATGCGTTCCACGCCGAGCTGCCGCAGGCGCGCGCCGGTCATCGGCACGCACACCAGCCCGCGCGCGTTCACCACCATAAAGTTGATCGCCTCGGGCGTCACCTTCTCCGCCGCGATAATCAGGTCGCCCTCGTTCTCGCGGTTCTCGTCGTCCGCCACAACGACCATCTGCCCCTGCCGGAACGCCTCCACGCACGCCTCGACAGGATCGAACACCGATTCCGTTTGCATACCCGCTTCCTAAAAACAAAAACCCCGGCCAACGCGGAGCCGGGGCAATACAAAAACACACGCAGCAGCCTCTTCTCTCATCCAGACTTTAACTGTCGGCCACGGAATTGAACCGTGTCAGTGGCACGCAGGAACAGCGGGCCAGTCGCGGGCTCTACCGCCGGTCAGGAATCCCCCGCTTCCGCGCAGGGTCACCTTGCCCCGAAGACGCTCATTTGCCAACAAGTGTAGCCCTTTCCCCCCGCGTTGGCAAGCCGCGAAACCGGCGGGAATCGCCTGAGAGATTCTTACGCCTGCACGGACGAAGCATCCTGTCTCCACGTCCACACGCGCCCCGCTTCCGACAGACGCCCGTCCGCCCCGAACCTCACGCCTTCGGCTTCCAGCAGGGCGGCCTTGCGCCTGATCTCCGCACCCTCCCTGCGTCCGCAGAATCCGCCGATGGAAAGATCCGACGCCACGACCCGGTGGCACGGCACCTCCGGCGCAAACGGGTTTGACCGCAACGCGCCGCCCACCGCCCGCGCCGACCCGCACCCGACCCGCCGCGCCAACGCCCCGTAGGTGGTCACATACCCGCGCGGCACTTCCAGCAGCGCCTCGTAGACACTGCGCCTGAAAGGGGTCACCCGCGGGTGCGCGGCGATCCTCGCGGCACGCGCAGTCTCACCTGTTTTCATTGGGCTGCCTTGACGGCCGCGACCAGCTCTTCCGCCTGGGTCACGCCCACAAACCTCTTGCCCGGCTTGCCGTCTTTGAAGACGATCAGCGTCGGGATGCCGCTGATGCCGAACTTCTGCGAGGTCTGCGGCGCGTCGTCCACATTGACTTTGGCGACCTTGGCCGCGCCGCCGAGTTGACCCGCCACCTTCTCCACGATCGCCCCCTGCGTCCGGCACGGGCCGCACCACGGCGCCCAGAAGTCCACCAGCACCACACCCTGCGCAGTCTGCGCGGTGAAGTTCATGTCGTTCAGATCCGCCATCTGCGCCGGAGCCGCCCCGGCCGCCGCGCCACCCTTCGGCTTCGCCGCCAAGGGCACCGCCTTGCCGCATCCCGCCAGCACCATGCAGCCGCACACGCCCATTGCCAACATCCGCACTGTTTTTTTCATATGCACTCCCCTTGCCGTTTTGACGGGCATTAGCTTAACAGGAGACCCGCATGACCGTCAAACCGCGCTCACTTGCACCAGGATCGGACGACGCCGACCTGCCGGCGCACGTCGGCGAGGATGTCGTCGCCCACGATGTTCTCGAGCGTGTACCAGCCGTTGTAACCCGTCTTGCGCATGTGCCGCACGATCGCCTCGTTCGGCACCGCGCCGGTTCCGAGCGTCGTGTACTTGCGGTTGTTCTCCTTCGTCTGGTCCTTGAGGTGCACGTGGCGGATGCGCCCTTCGGCGAAGCGCATCATTTCAAGGATGTCCTCGCCGCGCCCGGCGTAGTAGAGATTGCCGGAATCGAGCGCGAAGCCAAGCTCGGGAATGTCGGTCAGGAAGCGCTTGAGGTATTTCGTGTACGAGCAGGGGTTGCCCGTGCCGCCGTAATCCTCAACCGTCACGGTTATCCCCGCAGCGTTCGCCTTCGCGACGAGTTTCTTGAGCCCGTCGCGGATCCGCACGTACTCCGCCTCCTGATCGCCATCCTTGGAGAACTCGTCGGGCACAACCATGATCCGCGGCACGCCGTACTTAACCGCCATCGCGACAAACTCGTCGGAATCCTTCGCCCCGCCGTCGGGGCCGAGGAACTTCGGCCAGCCGTAAAAATTGATCGGCTTGAGGCAGGTTTTCACGAGTTCGGGAAGATTCTTATCTTTGTAGCCCGCATCGAAGCCGGTCACGCCGGCTTCCGCGAGCAACTCCGCCGATTCGCACAGCGAAACGCCTTTCGCCTTCGCGACCCGTTGCACCGTACCCGAAAAGACCGAAATCTTGACGGGCTCGCCGCAGTTGTACATACAGCACCCGGCCACAGCCGCGGCCGCCAACAACGAGACCATGAATTTTTTCATGCCGGGATTATGCCATAAACCGCCCAGACCGTTCAATAGGGACACGGGCACTTTATTCTGACGTCCCGCGGTGCCCGCGGATTTCGGGGTCATGCCGGCTGCCGCTGTCAATGCGCCTCAAGCCAGGTGTCACCCACGCCGATGCTGACCTCCAGCGGAACGCCGATGTCGAGCACAGTGGTCATGGCCCGCTTGACCAGGTCGCGCACCGCGCCGACCTCACATTTGGGCACATCGAGGAGCAGCTCGTCGTGGATCTGCAACACCATCCGCGCCTTCAGCCGGTTCTGCTTCAGCTCGCGGTGGAGGCGCACCATGGCCAGCTTGATGAGATCCGCAGCCGAGCCCTGCACCGGCGTGTTGATCGCGTTGCGCTCCGCCGCCTGCCGCGACGTGCCGTTGCGCGAGTCGATGTCCCGCAGGAAGCGCCGCCGCCCCAGCAGGGTTTGCGCATACCCGGTGGCGCGGGCATCCGCAATCGCCCGGTCCATATACGCCTTCACGCCGGGATACTGCGCGAAGTAGGTTTCGATCAGCTCCGCCGCCTGTTTGCGCGGCACGTTGAGCCGTTGCCCCAAACCAAAGGCGGAAATGCCGTAGATGATCCCGAAGTTGACCATCTTGCACGTCGAGCGCATGTCGGGCGTGACCTGTGCGGGCACCACGCCGTACACGCGCGTCGCAGTATCCGCGTGGATATCCGCCCCGCGCCGGAACGCCCCGATCATGCCCGCGTCTTTGCTCAACGCGGCCATCACGCGCAGCTCGATTTGCGAGTAGTCGGCGGAGAGCAGCACATGCTCCGCATCGCGCGCCACAAACGCCTCTCGGATACGCTGCCCGCGTTCGGTCCGGACCGGGATGTTCTGAAGGTTGGGATCCGAGGAGGAGAGCCGCCCCGTCTCTGTCAACGCTTGCGCAAAGTTCGTGTGGACGCGGCCGGTCGCAGGGTCAATGCACGCGGGCAACTTGTCCACATACGTTGATTTCAGCTTGCTGCACATGCGGTGTTCCAGAATCATCGGGATGATCGGATGCCTGTCCTGGATTTTGAAAAGCACGTCCTCGCCGGTCGCATATTGTCCCGTCGCCGTCCGCGCCGCATCGGGATCGAGCTTGAGGCGGTCGAACAGGACCTCCCCCAACTGCTTGGGCGACGAGGGGTTGAAATTGCCGCCGCCCAACTCGCGGATTTTGATTTCAAGGTCAAGCAGCTCGCGATCCAGCTCGCGGCCGTAGCCCCGCAAGACACTCTCGTTGACGCGGACGCCCTCGGTCTCCATGTCGAGCAGCACCCCGATCAGCGGCTCTTCGCACTCGGACAGCGCCTTCAGGCATCCCGCGTCGCGGGCCTCTTTCCGCAACAGCCGGTCAAGCTGCAACGTCACGTCCGCATCCTCGGCAGCGTAATCGCTGATCTGTTCGGGAGGCAGATCCCCCATGTTCCCCTGCGCCACCCCTTTCTTTTTCTCGCCGATCAGCGCGGTGATGGGAATGGGATCGTAATGGAGGTACTGGTGGGCGAGGTGATCCATACCGTGGCGGTCTGATGCGTCGAGCACATAATGCGCCAACATGCTGTCGTGCAATTCGCCGCCCAACTCGACCCCATACTGCCTCAGGACCGTGAGATCGAACTTGGCGTTGTGGCCGATCTTGACTTTGAACGGATCGGCGAAGAGCGGCGCGAACCGCGCCAGAAACGCCCGGCACGCCTGACGCTCTTCGGGCACCGCGACGTACCACGCCTTGCCCGGCGCAACCGCGAACGACAGGCCCACCAACCGGTCGTGGCGCGGATCGAGCCCGGTGGTCTCGGTGTCAAAGGCCCACTCGGAGGCCGCGTCTAACGCCTGGAGCAGCGCCTGCACCTGCGCCTCCTCTTTCACGCACACATAGTCGTGAGGCACATCGGCCAACGTTTTATACGCGCCCGACGCTTTCGCGGCACCCGCGTTCTCAAAGCCATCGCCCAGCAGCCGCTTGCCGATCGCGAACAGTTCATACTTTTTGCACACGGCCCGCACGCGCTCCACATCCGGGTCGCGCCGCACCAGCGCGTCCAGCTCAACCGGAACCGGCACGTCCGTCCGGATCGTGGCAAGTTCGCGGCTCTGCCGGGCACTCGCGGCGCCCGCAGCGATCTTCTCGGCCAGCTTACCTTTCAATTCCGCCGCATGCGCGAGGATATTCTCGATCGTGCCGTACTGCGCCAGAAGCGCGGTGGCGGTCTTTTCGCCCACGCCCATGATTCCGGGGATGTTATCGGAAGCATCGCCCGCCAAACCCAGATACTCGACCATCTGCCCCGGCGAGGAGAGCCCCCAATGGTTGCACACGGCCGCGACATCATACATCTCGGCAGGCACATTCGCCTTGCCGGGACGCAAGAGATAGGTCGACGGCCCGACCAGTTGCGCCACGTCCTTGTCCGGCGTCACAAGGCAGGTGGTCCACCCCGCCTCCGCCGCGCGTGCGGCCAGAGTGCCCATCACGTCGTCCGCCTCGAACCCGTCCACGCGCAGAACCGGGAGGCGCAACGCCTCGGCCAGTTCAATCGCCATGGGGATCGAGGCCGCAAGGTCTTCCGGCATTTCCTGGCGTTGCGCCTTGTATTGCGGATAGGCCACATGCCGGAACGTCGGGGTTGTGGAATCGAGCGCCAAAGCCACATGGGTGGGACTGTACCCATTGAGAATCTGCAGGACACAGTTGGCAAACGTGGTCAGCGCCGAGGTGTTAAGCCCCGTGCTGGTCATGCGCGGGTCTTTCAGAAAAACAAAGTGCCCCCGGTACAACAACGGCATCACATCAATCAAAAAAAGTTTATTCTTCTCGCTCACAAATCATTTTCCCCGGAATTCGCGCCTGTTCCGCATCCTTGTGCCCCACAGTATACGGCCTTCCCCTCTTCACTGTCAGCCAAGAAATGGGCAGCGCCACGCATACGTCCCAGAGCCTCGACCGCCCACACCAGCGGATATAATTTTTCATGGTACCAGAGCGACGAAAAATACAGGCCGATCGGCGCAGGCCGCGCCTCTCCGCTCCCCCAGCGCGCCACCAGCCACCCGCACCCGCGGCACGCGGCTCCCTGACACACCGCGCCACCGTCCGCCAAAGCGATCACGGCCCACGCGGTTTCTTCCACGGTTGACCCGGCGCCCGCGCCCCATCCGCCGTCCTCCCGCTGCGCACCCAGCAGCCACGCCTCGCCACGCGCCAGCATCTGCCCGACAACCCCAGAACCGCGCCACACCCCCGGCGCGGCGTGTAGCGCGTCCACAACCCGTGCGGTTCCGACCACCGGGTTCTTGCCGTCCTTCGCCTCCTGATTCCCGAACCACAAGGGCGTCCAGCTTCCGTCCTCCGCTTGCGTCCGTTCCAAATACCTGACAAGCCCCGCCTCCGCCTTCCGTATCCTCCGCATGTGCCTCTGCGCCTTAATACCCTTGCGGGGAAAATCCGGTGCCCACGCCGCGATCGCGGCCAGCGCATGCGCGCTGATATCCGGACAGCTCCGGTCGAACGGCAGCCTTCCCCACCCTTTGCAAAAGGTCGGCATCCCGCCGTCCGCATTCTGAAGCCCGATCAGCCACCCCACACCGTTCCGCGCCGCCCCTGAAACATCCGTCTTGCAGCCAGCGCCCTTCAAGCGCCCCAATGCGATCAGGGCGGCGCTTGTATCGTCCGCGTCCGGCACGCCGCCCGGCAAATCCGTCCATGCCCACCCGCCCGGCTTCGCGCCCGTGAACGGGTGCCTGCGCGTGTGCTGCGTCGCGACCAGCCATGACGCGACCCGTTCGGCATCCGGCCAGGCACGCGGGCTGCCCCCGCTCTCCGCCAACACGGCCCGCGTCGCGAGGGACGTCACCCACGTGCGCAGGTTAGAGTCGATGGCCCAGCTCCCGTCACCCCGCGCCGCCTGCCGCAGGAAATCGAGCCCCTTCTGAACCGCCGCCTCCGCGCCATACCCCGCGCACCGGAGCGACAGGCAGACAAAAGCCGTCAACGGGACTGCGTCCAGAAATCCGCCGTGCCCGGGCTGCAGTGCCGCCAGACGCCGGAGCAAGGGTTTGACAAAAAGTTTCCCCCAGGCGAACCTGCCCGAAACCCGCGCCACGCAGACATGCCGGCACAAACCGACCGCAATCAGCGCGGGAAGCGCGTAGCTCACCACCTGTAAGCGCATGAACCGGAAGAGCCGCCGCGGCAGCAGCGCGAGCAGGAAGGGCAGCGGCGGAACGGAACGCCACGCCTGGGCGTCTCTCCCGCACAGTGCCAAAAACGCAAGAATGGGAACCGCGAATGTCCGGTCCGAGCCGTATATCCGCGACAGCGCCTGTGCGATGGCCGCCGCGTCCAGCGAACCCGCGCGTGCCGCCACCCACGCCTCGCCCCGCGCCACGGCCTCCAGGACATTCCTTGCCGGGCTCCCAGAAGCCCGCAGGGCAGCCGCGGCAATCAGTGTTGTGCTCAGGTTCGAGGCGCTCTCCGGCGTGTCGCCCCAACCGCCGCCGGCGTTGGCGTGAGCGGCCAGCCACGCCGCGCCGGACACGGCCAGCGCCCGGTCCGGCGCGTCCCCTGCCGCAAGCGCCGTTGCCGCCAGCGCGGTGGCCAACGCGCTAGACGAGAGTTCCCCTGTCCAGACGCCCGTCTCCGCGTCGCGCAGTGCCAGCAGACGCCCGCGCAACGCCACATCACACTCTCTCACAGGGTCCACGGCTTGCGGATCGGGACATTCAGCAGCGCGTTGGCTTCGGGATCATCCGGAACGCGCTCGGCAACCGGATCCCATTTCAATGTTTTGCGGCCGAGCCGGTAGGCCATGTTCGCCAGATGCGCCATTGTGATCGACCGGTGCCCGATTTCGCAATCGGTGAACGGCCGGTTCCCCGAGTAGATGCAGTCGATGAAATTCCGCTCGTGAAGCGCGTTCCGGAACAGCTTGATCTCATCGTCCCGGATTTTCTCGCGGACGAGCGTGGCGGGCTTGGTTTCCAGCTTGCCGATGGTCACGAAAATCTCCTTCCCGCTCTTGCCGATGAAGGTGATGCCCTGCCGGCAGCCGTTGCCGACCACGACCCGCGTGCCCCCGGCGTAGACCGCCTCGAAGCGGAACGCCTTGACCGTGTTGTACACGCTCCCGGGCGGCGGGATCTCGCCGCTGACGATATCGATCCGGACCGGGCCCGAGTCGTCCGTGTCCAAGGCCCACTGGACGATGTCCAGAAAATGCGCGCCCCAATCCGTGATGTACCCTCCCGAATAGTCGAAATTCCAGCGCCAGATAAGCGGGTTATGCAGGGCGGGGATAAACGGGCGCTGCGGTGCCGGCCCCAGCCAGAGATCGAAATCC
>JALHET010000418.1:1830-3282 GCA_022839525.1 Lentisphaerota bacterium | reverse complement strand
CCGCACCGCGAGGATGTGGCGGGCGGGAAGTACGCGGGGGCTGCTTTCAGCGAGACGCCGTGCGCGGCGTGCCTCGATGCGGCGGCGGCCGCGGACGTGTACCATGTTCCGTACGATGACGGGAAGGGCGGCGGTTTGGGCGGCGGGGACTTAGACCCGGCTGACGTGCGTGTGCCGCTGAGTGTCTTGGGCGACGCTCTCCGGCTGTTTCTCGGCCTTCCCCGCCGGACGCTGGATGTGATTCGGCTCCGGTTTGCTGGGAAGACGTACCGGGAGATCGCGCGGGAGCTGGGGCTTGGCCGGTCGAATTGCTCGATGCTTGTTGTGCGGGCGTTCGACAAGAGCCCGGTGCTTTTGGAACTGATGCCGAAGACGAAGGGTCGGCGGGTGCGGCGGCTTTGGCGCAAGCGGAAGTGCGGGCGCGGGCGGAAAGCGTCTGCGGGTTCGGGAGCGGGGGGAAAGTTGACATAAACCATTTATGTCAAGCGCCGGTGGGCGCGTGCCGCCGCGTCGAATAATCGGGCGATTATGCGATGCGGCGCGGGTGAAAGCCCCGGATTGGGGCACGTCGCCCCGGCGCGTACTTCCCCCCGCCGTCGGATGGCCGCGGCGGGGGCCAGGAGCGTCTCTGTTGCGTTTTGGCGGTCGTGCCTGTGTGCGTGTGTGGGTTTCGGCGATCTTTGATCCTGGGCGATTCTGACGCGGTTTGGCGGCATTGGCGTGTTTGTGTGTTTTCCGGGGCTGGAAGCCGACAAGAGGATGACGAGGAGGGCGGGCCGGCCCGAAGCTTGCGGAGGGCGGGCCTTCCCGACGCGCCGCTGTTGCTGTGCGGGCTTGGTGGAGGTGGCGGGCGGCAAGGGAGCGCGGACGACCACGGCGCGTATCCGCGCAAGTGGCGAGCCGGGCGTACGCTGCCGCCCGCCGCCTCTCCCAAGTCCGGTTGTTCGTGTGGCGGTGAGGCGGCGGGGGCCGGGAGCGAGGGCAAAAAAGAAGCCCCTCCCGCAGGAGGGGCGTCCCCGCTCAGAAAGGCGCGGGCGGGCGGATGACCGGGTGCTCCGGTGCCTTGCGCACAACCACCTTGAGGTTGCCGCGGTCTTTCGCGATTTCGTTCGCGAGTGCGCGGGCCTGTTCCGGGTCCGGGCACTTGTACGTGGGCGAGTAGCGGATCAGCCGGCCGTCGTTTTCGGCCGCGACGCGCACGCCGAAGTAGGGCTTGTCCGCGGACTGGGGCGGGGTGGTCAGGAGCACGAAGCACCCGAGAGCCGCGTAGGAACCGATGTTCTTGTTTGTAACCTTCTTAGCCATGATAACCTCCAACCGCGTCCGTTGTACCGGTGGGCGCATAGACCGTGTCCCGCCAACCTTGACGGGCTCAAACTTCAAAAGTGACAGTTTGAGGCTGACAAGGTGTAGGGAGAAATGGCGTGCGTTCACCGTGACAGGATGGCGGTT
>JALHET010000418.1:0-1731 GCA_022839525.1 Lentisphaerota bacterium | reverse complement strand
CACGCGAGAGGTCAAACAATGGCGCGGTGCCGGGGAGCGGATCTCCGGTGCGTGTGTCCTGACCCCCGCCCGGTTTCGCGGGAAGCCCCTTCGGGTGCGTGTCGTCGGCGGGCGGCGGGCGGCAGGGTAGCTTCTCGCCCGTCAAGTGCCCGGACTCCGGTGGACAGGCGGCTGCGCTCGTCGGCGGATCGCGTTGACGCGGCAATCTCACGGTGTGTGCGCGGCACGGTGCGCCGGTGTCCGCTGTCCGCGCCGGGGTGAGCGGGGATGCCCATCCGCAGGGTGGGGCTTCGGGGTTGGCCCGTAGCGGAGTGGGTTGGCATGGTGTGAGCCGCCGGGCATTGGATGGAGGCGCGGTATTCCGCGCCGTTTGGCGAGGGGCCGGTATTCCGGCCCCGAAGCCTTCCGGCTATTCCCTGGATTGCCCGCCGGGCGCGGGGTTGTTGTGTGGTCAGAGGCAGTCGAGCGCGGCGGCCGGGTCTTCGTCCGTGTCCGGGTCGCCGTCGCACACGCCGTTTTTGCGGCTGAATGCGTAGTCCCCCTCTTTCGGTTTCGCGTCGAGGGTTTCCCTGGCGCAAAAGGGGCAGAGGGTGCCGATTTTCCAGCCGTCGTCCGGATTCCACCAGCGGAGCGGGGCGCGGTTGGGTTCGTCGTTTTTACTCTCTGGCGTGTGTCCGCAAATCCCGCAGTAGTTGTATGACACGCGGGCTTTCAGGAAACGGTCGTATGCGGATTGCCGTGGTGTGTCTGTTGTCATGGCGTTTTCCTTTCGAGCAGTTTTCCGACGGTAGTGAGGTGGTATTTCGCAATGCTGACCGCTTCGGCGGTCTGCGTGCGGTTGGGCTCGCGCTGGTGCGCGATTGACAGCACGGTCTCAAGCTGGCGCATGAGCGCCTGCCAGGCCTTGAAGAAGTCTTCGGACTGGCCTATGGGTTGTAGGCGTCGGATTTCGTCTGGTGTCCAGCCGCGTCGGTTGCGTGCCTCGATGGTTTCCAGTTCGGCGATGCTGACGGCGTCATGTGTTGTCATTGGGTTGCTCCTTTCAGGCTGTGGCAGGCACGAGGTCTAGCCGGTTGGGCAGGTCTTCCCCCGCCTCGTTTTTGTGCGTGCCGTGCGTGTCGAGCCTGAATCCCCGGCCTTGGTTGTCGATCCAGAGGTCGGTGAGCGGTTCGAGGACGTAGGTGCGCGGTGCGCTGGTCGGCGCGAGGTCGCGTTTCGGGTGCTTGTGTTTGTGTTTCACGGTATCTCCTTTTTGTTAAAGTGGGGCGGCCTCGTTGATAATTTCCCGTGCCGTTTTCGGTTCCCAGTAGAGGTCAAGTTCGGCGTTGATGTGTTTGAGTTCGTCCAGGCTGACGTAGCCGTACTCCCGGAAGCCGAAGCCGAGGTCGGCGATGCCGAACATCTGGTTTTGTTCTGGCGCGGAGTCTTTTTCGATGATCCACCAGTCGGCGCTGCCCCGGATGAAGTGGAGTCGGGCGAGGGCGTTCCGTCCTTGGCCTTGCGTCTGGTAGGTGGTCGGCATGAACCGCCAGACGGCGGCGATCTCTTGTTCCTTCCGGTCCCAGAAGTCGGCTGTTTCTGCGCCCCCTTCGTCAATTCCTGCCAGAATGGCTTTGTATTGCTGCGGCGGGCACAGGAGTTTGAGCGTTGTAAGTTCGAGGTACTTTCTCATGGTTTGAGTCTCCTGCATTGGGTTCCGTACATTTCGAGCGGGCACGCGAAGCAGTCTCC
>JALHET010000055.1 GCA_022839525.1 Lentisphaerota bacterium | reverse complement strand
TTGCGGGATACATGGCTTGGAAAATGGGTCTCCCGATCGACAAGCTGGTGTTGGCGACCAACGAGAACGATATCCTGGCGCGTTACTTCACCACCGGAGTCTACAGTCTGGGCCCTGTCGCGCCGACCCTCAGCCCGTCGATGGATATTCAGGTGGCGAGCAATTTCGAGCGGTATCTGTACGACCTTGCGGGCGAAGATGCGGCCACGCTCAAGCGGTGGATGGCCGAATTCAAAGCCGCCGGTTCGCTCACGCCGGGCGTCTCCCCGCACGCCTGTTTCGCGGCAGGCCGCGGCGACACGGCAGGAACGCTGGCCACCATCCGCGAATACTGGACCCGGCATGCGTATCTGCTCGACCCGCACACGGCGGTGGGCGTGACGGTGGGTTCGCACTTTCTCGATCCGTCGATCCCGATGATCTGCCTCGCCACCGCGCATCCCGCCAAATTCGGCGACGCCATCGTGCAAGCGACCGGCCTCGACCTCGCGCATCATCCGATCCTTGATGCGCTCGCGGAACTCCCGGCCCGGATGCGGATTGTGCCCGCCGATACCGCGACGGTTGCCGGTATCGTCAAAGCGACCATCGAGGGGGAAAATGCTTGATCCGGCAACGTTCCGGTGCGTGCGGTGCGGCGCCTGCTGCCGCGTGCCGGGTTACGTGGCGCTCGAAGCAGGCGAACCGGAAGCCATCGCCGCCTTTCTCGGCATAGACGTCTATGCCTTCACCGCCACCTATACCACGCTGACCTTTAACCGGAGCGTGCTCTCGCTGGCCGAGCAAGAGGATGGGCGGTGCGTTTTCCTTCAGGATGACAACACCTGCCGTATCCAGCCTGTCAAGCCGGCGCAGTGCAAAGGCTTTCCCTTCCTTTGGCGCACGAAAACATTGGAGCGCGACTGCGCGGCGCTGAAACAGGCACGGGAAAAAAACACCGGGACCGCGTCCTGATTCCCATTCTTCTATCCCCTCTTCACGGGAACGGCTCCAACCCGCCGAAGCCCCCGGCGCGATTCAAGCTGAAAACCGGCAGGGCCGATAGAACGGCGAGGCTCACCATTCTTTTCATCGTTTGCCCCCTGCCTGCTCAAAACTGTTTTGCATCGGTCACCACGTTTTCCGCCGGCGCGGTCTTCTCCACCAGATTGGTGCAGCCGTCATATCCGACGATGTTGCGCAACACCGCGTTTTTGAGCGGCCCCTGAATCCGCACGCCTGTCTTGCCCCGGGTGAGCACGTTGTCCACAAAAATGTTAAACGTGTCTCCCAACTGGCACTGACTCATCGACCAGTAACGCAGGTCGCCGATCTTCACAGCGGCGGCGACGCGCGGGTCTTTCGAACCCGAAACGTCCATCACGTCACTGATGAAAATGTTATAGAGCCGGATACCGTCCTGATTCAACAACCGCACGATGTGGTGCCCTCCCGCAATCTTGGCCTGCACGTTGCGAATCGTGATGTTATAGATGTCGTCATCGGGGCACGGCTTGCGGATAAGCTGCATGGAAGCTTTCCGTCCCGGCGGCAGGGGCTTGTCGCTGCGCAAACCGGTCAGCGCCACCGCGTCGTCGCCCGTTACGCCCGTGATGTTCTCGATCATGATATCGTGACACCCTTTGCGCACATCCACGCCGTCTTGGTTCGGATACCTGTTGGTGTTTTTGAAATGAAGATTCGCAATGCGTCCATAGGCGCACCCGTTCTCGACCGAGACCGCCCACGCCTGAGTCTCTTCCAACGTGAACCCCACAATGGAGAAATGCTTCACCCCGCAGAGGAGTATGCCGATCGTGCGCCATCCGCTCTTGTCGCCCGGCGGAGTGAAATGTGCGGTAAGCCCGCCGCTCAGCACCGCATTGCCGATTCCGAGAATACGGATATTCTCGTTTCCCTCCATCGGCTCCTTGGCCGTGCCCGCGTTGCGGATGATGTTGTCCTGAGTGCCCGGCGCGAGCCGCACCAGACAGTCGCGCAGAACCAGCGTGAAGTCCGACGGCAACAGAATCGCCTCATCGATCAACCAAACCGGCTGACCATTCTTCGCATTCACGCGCGGGATCTCAACTGACCGCTCGCCTGTTTCCACGGCCTTGGCAATGGCCGCCGCGATCCGGGCGCTGTCCGTCCCCTCCTTAAATTCATTCGGGGTCACAGCCGCAAAACACGCTGAACTCACCAAAAAGATACTCCCAGCCTTGAGGACATGGATTTTCATTGCAGCTCCCCAGTTATCTTTATACTCTGTCCGGAATCCTCCGGCCTGCCCCTGCGGAAACACCGCAAAAAAAGCCGGCGCTACTGCACTTTGAGCAGGAAGAAGCTCTTCTTGCCGCTACGCAGGACCGCGAGCCGGCCTTCGATCAGGTCGTCCGCACTGAACAGGCGCGCAAGGTCAGTGACGCGCACATTGTTGATGTTAAGCCCGCCCTGCTGCACCAGCCGCCGCGCCTCGCCCTTGCTCGCCGCCATCCCGGCGGCGGCAATCACCTCAAACGCCGGCTTGCCGATCACTTGATCCACAGGCAGTGTGGCCGAAGCCACGTTGGCAAAAACCGCTTCGAGTTCCGCCGCGGCCAGCCCGTCGAGCGAACCGCCGAACAGCACGTCGGTCGCCTTCTCCGCGATGGCCAAGCCCTGCTCGCCGTGAACGGTGCGGGTCAGCTCCTTGGCCAACACCTGCTGCGCTTCGCGTTTTTCCGGCGTGGCCGCAACCGCCTGTTCCAGTTCCGCAATGCGTTCGAGCGGCAGAAAGGTGAAGATCTTAAGGTAACGGATGACGTCCGCGTCCAGCGTGCGCAGGAAGAACTGGTAAAAGTCGTAGTACGGGGTTTTGCGCGCGTCGAGGAAGATTGCGTTGCCCTCACTCTTTCCGAACTTCTTGCCCGTGCTGTCGCACACCAGCGGGAAGGTCATGCCGAAAACCTCTTCGCCGCACATGCGGCGCACCAGCTCCGTGCCGGCCGTGATGTTGCCCCACTGGTCCGAACCGCCGAGCTGCAGCGTGCAGCCGTAGGTCTTGTAGAGATGCAGGAAGTCGTAGCCCTGCAGGATCTGATAGCAGAACTCCGTGAAGCTCATCCCGTCTTCGGACTCCATACGCTTCTTGACGCTGTCTTTGCTGAGCATCACGCCCATGCGGAAATAGCGGCCCACATCGCGCAGGAGGTCGATGAAGGTGAAATTCCTGAACCAGTCATAGTTGTTCACCAGAAGAGCCGGATTGGCGGAGGCCGGATCGAAATCAATGAAACGGGAGAGGTTCTCTTTGATGCCGACGAGATTGCGCTCGACCTGCTCCGTGCCCAGAAGGTTGCGTTCTTTCGACTTTCCGGAGGGGTCGCCGATGAGCCCCGTGGCGCCTCCGACCAACGCAATGACCTTGTGACCCGCACGCTGCAGGTGAGCCAGCGCCATGATGGTCACGAAGTTGCCGGCCTGAAGGCTGTCGCTGGTGGGGTCGAAGCCCGCGTAGACGGTCAGCGGTTTGTCGAGCGCCTTGACCAGATCCGGGCTGGTCATGTCTTCAAAAAGGTAACGGGCTTTAAAGGTGTCGAGGATATTGGGCATGTTTTTTTCCTGAGGAAATGTTAGTGGTTACACGTTGCTGGTTAGTGGTTGCGAATTCGGAAGGGGCATCATCAAGCGAATACATTCCCGTGCGAAGCGCGGGCGGCGGGCTAACCTGTAACTCTCCAACAAAAAAACGGGCGCCTGTCGCCAGGCACCCGTTTTTGATTACTCAGCGCCAGGATGCCACTCTTCGCTCTGCGCGAAGGCGTCGTCGAAGGCGGCCGCCAGCCCCACCAGATTCTCGCCCGGCTTCAGGTCTGTGACGCTCAAATCGCGGGTGAGTTCCGCAATCTGCGCCTCGTCCATGGTCACGGCTTTAATGCTCAGGCCGATACGGCGCTCGTCGCGGTCGATCTTCACGATGCGGGCCTCCACATCCTGACCCACCTTGAGCGCGTCCTTGACCTTCTCCACATGCTGGTCGCTGATCTGGGAGATGTGGACGAGCCCGTCCACGCCGTCCTCGAGTTCCACGAACGCGCCGAAGGAAGCGATCTTGGAGACCTTGCCCTTGACGATCTGGCCGATGCCATACCGGCTGGCGATCGTGTTCCAAGGATCGTCGCTGGCCTGCTTGAGGCCGAGGCTGATGCGCTGATCGGCCGGATTGACCTCGAGCACCACCGCTTCGACCTGCTGCCCCTTCTGGAGCACTTCGCTCGGGTGGTTGATCTTGCGCGTCCACGACATGTCGGAGACGTGGATCATGCCGTCGATGCCTTCTTCCAACTCGATGAAAGCCCCGTAGGTCGTGAAATTGCGGACCTTGCCGCTCACGCGGCTGCCGACCGGGTAACGGTCTTGAACGGTGTCCCAAGGGTTGGCTTCCGTCTGGCGGATGCCCAGCGCGATCTTCTGGTTTTCCGCATCGATGCTCAGCACGACCACATCGACCTCATCGCCAACGTTCAACACGTCCGACGCGCGGGCCACGCGCTTCGTCCACGAGAACTCGGAGACGTGCACCAGGCCTTCGATGCCCGGCTCGATCTCGACGAACGCCCCATACGGCACCAGATTGACCACCTTGCCGCGCAGACGGCTGCCGACAGGGAAGTTGGCTTCGATGTTGTCCCACGGGTTCGGGGTGGCTTGTTTCAGGCCCAGCGAGACACGCTCGCGCTCCATGTCCACATCGAGGATGATCACGTCAAGCTCCTGCCCGACCTTGAGCATTTCGCTCGGGTGCTTGATGCGCCCCCAGCTCATATCGGTGATGTGCAGCAGCCCGTCCAGCCCGTCCAAGTCCACGAAGGCGCCGAAATCGGTAATGTTCTTCACGTGGCCGCGGCGCTGCTCCCCCTTCACGATGGTGCCGAGCAACTCGCGTTTCTTGTCCGCCATCCGCTCCTCAATCAGCTCGCGGCGCGAAACGATGATGTTGCGGCGCTCGTTGCTGATCTTGATGACTTTGAATTCAAAGGTCTGGTTCAGGTAAGGATCGGGGTCATGCACCGGCGTGACGTCCACTTGCGAACCGGGCAGGAAAGCGTCCACGCCGTCCACGCTCACGATCAGGCCGCCGCGCACCTTGCTGCGGATCGTGCCGGTGACCACGCCGCCCTCGGTGTATTTGGAGAGAACCGCATCCCAGCGCAACTTCTCATCCGCGCGCGCCTTGCTCAGGATGACCATGCCGTTGTCGCTCTCAAGCTCCATGAGCAACACATCGATCACGTCGCCGGGCTTGAGCAGGGAAACATCTTCAAACTCGTTCGCCGGAACCACACCTTCCGACTTGTAACCGATATCAACGAAAACCTCGTTGCCTTTGACGCCGCTGATTGTCCCCTTGATGATAGACCCGGCCGTGAATTGATTCATTTGCTGGCTCAGTGCCGCCTCCATTGCGGCATACATCGGGCCTGTTTTGGGAGTTGCGGCCGTGGGTTTGCGAATTGCCATGTGTGTGAATTCCCGTCTGCCGGAGTGTGTCGTGTGTCGCGCGCCCTTGCGGCGCCGCGTCAAACCGTCAGACGTTTGTTAGTGGTTGTCTTCTCTTTAGGAATGCGGTAACCGCTCCCGGCCACTCGGCCGGACGGGCGCTTCCCCTCTTTTCTGCCCTTTTAAGGCAAAGAAAATTAAATGTATCAAATTACCCGGTGTTCAAACAAATGAAAATTTTGTTGCATGTCGAGTGGATAATGCGGAGGGGGTTTGTTAAAGTTGTTTCCCGAAAGGAAAGATGTCTCTTCATGAAAAAGAACCCCTTGGGCAGGTTTTTGCTGGTGTTACCCCTCGGTTTGACTGCGGTCTGGGCTCAACAAAAGGCTGAACCGCAGCACACGCAGTTTCAGCTCCTCGGCGAACAAATAGTCGAAGTCGGCGAGCTTCCGTCATACGTGGTGAAGACGGTGCCGTTCCGTTTCAAAAACAAGGGGGAAAAGGTTGCGAATATCAATGGGTTAATCTCGACCTGCCCGTGCATCAGTGCCACCGCAGACAAAATGGTTATCCAGCCCAACGAGGAAGCCATTGTCACCCTCAGGCTCGACACAAGCCAGGTGCGCGACACCTTCCGGCGCGGCGTGTGGATTGAAACCAATGACGCTGACAATCCCCGTCTGCTCCTGTCGGTGAAAGGCGTGATCCGGCCGCTCTTCTCGGGCCTCCCCCCTATGCCGATCCGCATTGTCTCCTCCGGAAAAGAAAGCGTTTGGACAAACACACACACCGTGACGGCGACGGAAACCAACCTTTTTCTCGGAACTCCCGTGATCGAGACAAACGGCGCGATCCGGCTGGCGGTGTCGGTCACACCCAGCACCGCCCAAGAAAAAGGCGTTTACACGATCCAAACCATCTTGACCTCTCTGGGTTCCGGGAAATCAGCGGCTTCCGTATCTTTTCCAATAGAGGGCCGCCCCAACCAGAATCTCCGTCCCCTGACGTTGCTCTTTCAAAACGTAGTGGGAGCGGCGTTGCGCGTGGTGCCTTCCAGAATCGCGGTCTCCCCTGCCAGCCGGAGGATGATGATGTTGTCCCGCCAACTGCGCGTCGCCACCAGCGAGAAGCAGGCAGACCCTACCGCGCTCACGTGGTCCCCTCAGACCGAAGGAGTCTCGGTTCAAGTGAGTCCAGCCCCGATGAAATCAAGCCTCTCGGTCACGCTCTCCTTCACGCCGGAGGCTGTTCAAAAACTGATCGCCGGAAAACAGTCGACAATCACGTTCAGTTACCCGAACCACAAGCCTGCGTCCGTCGAAGTCAGCGAAGCAAAAAAAAGAACCGTCCCGTTGCCCTAACCTTTTCCGGATGGTCACTGCGGGCACACCGCCCTACCGGGACGTTTGTTTCTGGGGAGCCGGGGCTTGTTCTTCTTGTGAATCTTCGTTAATCAGTTGCTCGACCCGTTTTCTGGCTGCGTCGGCCGTGGTATATTCCTCGCCGGTGACATGTTCATAATGTTCCCGCGCCACTTTGGAGGCGATTGGATTCTTGGACTCGATCACCGGAAGCAACCCCCTGATCACCACAGCCTCGTCCATCCCGCTGAACGCCATGGCACACTCTTCCAAGATGTCGATATCGTCGAGCGTCAGCATTATTGCCGTCAAAAACCCCTGTTTCTCGTTATCGTCTTCAAGCCCGTCAAGCACCGCCATCCCTTGTTGAAACGCCTCTTTCGAAATGTCCTCATCCCCGTCATCCATCATCTCGATCAGCTCCGGCAGCGCCTTGGCACCGATCATACCCAGCACGGTGACAACATCTGAACGCACCTCCACCTCTTTTGACTTCTTGAGCTTTCTCGCCAGCTTCAACGCGCCAATCTCGTCGCTGTCGTCCAGCCGCTCCTGCATGAGTTCCGCCGCAGCCTGATCCGCCGCCTGCTGAACCTTATTCGTTGTTTGCGTGTGCGGCCGGCTGTCCTTGCCTGTCTTTGCGGCCGGGCCAAGACCCTTGTTTAACACGACACCTCCGGGCTTCCCGGTGCTGGCCGCCGCGTTTGACACGCTGGCCTGCGCTTGCTCGGCCACACCGCCTTTTGACGGGCCGGGCTTGACTGGGAGTGTTTCCGCCTGCCGTTTGACAGGCCAACACAGCAAAAAGCCGACCACGCCGACCGACACGAAGGCAAGCACCCAGAGAATCCGTTTATCTTTTTTCATAAGGCTTCCGTGCCCCCGCTTGCGCCATTAAATTGGTCCGCCCGTTCGGAAACTCCACGCGCATGCTTGCGATCAGCGCTGGGAGCCAGTCGCGCTGCACCTCGGCCAGCCGCTCACGCTCCAGCAGGCTCCGCAACTCCGCATCGTTAAGCGCCTCCCTGAACTCCGCGAGCCGGAAAAAAATGCGCGCCGCTTTCACCTTAGCCGGTGACGCGGCGGCAATAGAGTCGACCCCTTCCCTCTCCAGCACCTTGATGATCACAAGACCCTCATCGGTATCGAACGGCTCCGAGACCGCCCCGACCGGCAATGAAAACGCCGCGTGCCGGACAGCCTCGTCCTCAATCTCCTCCCGCGTGAACTCGCCCCAGAAACCGCCCTGCTCCGCAGTTTCCTGTTCTTCCGACACTTCCTTTGCGACTACCGAAAAATCCTCGCCTTTCCGCAACCGCCCGCAAACGGCGTCCGCCCGCGCTTTCACCAGCGCGTTGGTCGCTTCGCACATCCCGTTATACCGCGATACGCGATCCCGGGCTTTCTGAAGATCCGCCTCTGTGACGAGGAGCCGGTCGCCGAACTCGGCCTGGCGCAACGTGCGGATCAGCGCCTGGTCGATCATATCCTGCCGCGTACGTTCTGCGGATGCGGGATCAAGCGACTCCAAATACTGTCCGGTGGTTTTGCCTTCGAGTTTCGCCCGTTTCGCTATCATCCCTTCGATAACGGCAAGATCCTGTGTCGAAGGTGTCAGTCCGCGCCGTTTCGCCTCTTGCACAAGAACCTCTTTGGCGACAAACTCGTCAACCAAAAGACGCGCCCTGGACTGGCGATAACTTTTGAGGTCGGCGAGCGTGCTTCTGGGCCTGGCCTTGCCGTACGTGTCTACCATGCGGTCAAGAAGGCCGTCATACGCGCGCCGCGTCAAAGCAACGCCGTTGACGGAGACAATCACATCGTCCGGCGCCATTTCCTCAATGGTCTTGTTGGACGTGCCGACAATGATCCCGGCGGCCTTTGCTTCCGGATCCTTCTTCTTACACCCGGCCCCGAGGGCGGCCAGCATCAGACAGCAGCAGGCGATCAGGAGAAGCGGTTTGGCCACTGTTTTTACGCCAGACCGCTTCATTCTAGTCCAAAACAGCATGAACCAGGAATTCCGACGAGCGCTTGAACGAATACGTCCGCGCCGAACCCGGATACGGGGCTTTCTCTGAAACGAGATAATGCCCGTATGCCGCCACAACGGTTCCTGTCTCCGCCTGTTCCTGAAGCAGAATACCCGCATAGGACAATCTGGACACCTTGTGCTGCCATGTCAACTTTTCCGGATCGACGGTCATGTCTCTTGCGCTCGGATAGTCATAGTACGCATAGAAGCTTCCGCTCATCAGTCCGCTCGCCCGGCTGATGCTCAACCTAAGCCCATTGGGATTGACACCCATGCCGTAATTGTAATCCGGCGCGCCGTCCGCTTTCGTCCCCGCCTTCACCAGATCTCCGGCAGGCACCGTGAAACCGGAGCCATTCGCTTTCGGCGTGACGGCCAGATTTTCTGCGGCCTCCCATGACACGGAAGGAGCGGTTTCAGCACTCCGTACCGTGACAATCCGGCCGGCATCATTCCTCACACGCGTGCTCAGGGTATAGCTCAAATCGGGCGGAGCCTCCAGATCCCCGACATAAAGCTGCCGCCCATTGTAAAAGGCCCTCAGGT